>CAIVFQ010000036.1 GCA_903905285.1 uncultured Alphaproteobacteria bacterium | reverse complement strand
CGAAACCCCTGCATATTAATTTTGCGCGGCTTCACCCCCACAAGTTGGGCAGCATTATTGTAAACCTTTCGGGCCCCTTGATCCATATATTCATAGCCTGGGTATCGGTTTTGTTGATTCATTTGAATCCGGATGCTCACACCTTGGGCAATGAGATTTTAGTTAAATCATTCCAAATTAACCTCATGCTAGCGGTTTTCAACCTATTGCCCCTGCCCCCTTTGGATGGGGGACGTCTGATTGCCAGTTTGCTGCCACCAGCCTGGGCTGAATCGTACCTAAAGGTGGAACCCTATACGCCGATGATTATCTTGTTGATGCTGTTTTTGCCCAGTGCCTTGGCAACGTTAGGAATTCACTTTCATCCCCTTTTAGAGATAATGATGCCATTATTAAGGGTTTTACAGAATGTTGTTTTATTTTTAAGCGGGCATGTATAGTAATTTAAAGTCAATATAAAGGAGACTAACAATGGGCATGAGTTTTGGACATCTGTTGATGTTAGGCGTTATCGTGCTGGTCGTTTTTGGCGCAGGGAAATTGCCCCAAGTCATGGGTGATTTGGCCAAAGGCTTAAGGGCCTTTAAAGATGGCACGAAAGACGAAGACAAGAAATAAACATTAAAGACCTCACAGAATTAAAAAGTGAGAAGTCTATTGAATCATAAACCAAAATTCGGTAGTGTTCAGCATCGTCCCCTTCGTCTAGAGGCCTAGGACATCACCCTCTCACGGTGGAAACACGGGTTCGAATCCCGTAGGGGACGCCAAGTTTTAAAAAAGGGATCAAGCTTTCAGCTTAACCCCTTTTTTTGATTTCGTCTAACGCGACAAATCAGGAACGATTCGACTGCGGTCGCGATTACTTTGAACCACTAATACTCTTTGACCTGCGCTCATTTTCGGTTCGGCCCCTTGGGTCAGTTTAATAACATCGCCGCGATCAAGCTGGACTTGGTATTCCACGCCTTCTTGTTCTGTTGCTTTACCTTGAATTAAATGACCAGCCCCAGCGCCGGCTAATCCACCTAACACACCAGCAACCATGCTACCTTTACCCTGTCCAATTTGTGATCCAAGAACAGCACCCGACAAACCACCAACAACAGCACCAACACCAGGCTGGCTAGCATCTTGGGCATTAATCATAACCGGACGGGCAGCTATGATGACCCCTTTTTGAGTTTGGCTGATTTCGCCAGCGCCTTTAACGCTATAGTCATTTCCACCCAACTTAGGGGTGCATCCTGTGCTTAATAAAGCGCAGCTGACGGCAGCTGATACGACAAGAAGATTCTTCATTATTTCTTTCCATTTGGTAAAATTTTCCACACTCGATTATAGACAAAAAAACAAAGATAAAAAAAGGGACTTAATTCATTGGTAAGCTCATACGAATCTGCTGCTTAACACTAGACCTTCTGCGTAAGTTGCATTTTAGGTAAAATAGTGAGAGTTTTGAGGGAAAACCGACCAAGGTAGTTCCCTCATGAGCCTAAGATACACAAAAATCGTCAAAAGTCCCAAGGTTTTTCTTCGGCTGTTTG
>CAIVFQ010000035.1 GCA_903905285.1 uncultured Alphaproteobacteria bacterium | reverse complement strand
GCGCGCTTTACTGCGGCTCAGGGTACCAGATGAGACGCACAAATGCAAATCCATCTCTACTAAAATTTTAAGAATACAAACAAGGACTGAAGTCTCTTTCGCCTGAAGGCGAAGGTTTTAACCAATTAGGAGACTATAAACGAAGATGGTTGCAGTGGATTTTCTTCGCTGAAACTTTCCCTGGGCGTCTTTTGGGGGACGAGATGTTGGTAGTGATATTTGATGAGGGAAAGTTTTCCTGACTGTTCGATAAAGTCGACAATACTTTCACGTGAATTGCACTGAATCTTGAGCATGATGTTGCGAACATGCGTTTCAGCAGTTTTGGGCGCAATAGATAATAAAGACGCAATTTTTTTAATTCTTCTGACACTGATAATGCAGGCAAGGATTTCCATCTCTCTTGCGGTGAAATTTATACCTCTAATGGTTTTTAGAGTTTCTAGTTTCACATTTAAAAGAAAAGATTCTTTTTCGTTGGTCATGGTCTTTAACTTAAAGAAAAGTTGTCAAATACACGCCAAAAAACTCTTCCATACAGATGATTGTTCTTTGTATAATCGGGTGAGCTTTTTGTTTTTGTCATCGCAAAGCGATGGTCACAAATCTTCTGGATCCAAACAAAGTCAGTGTGATTTGTTCGAACCCAAAAACTTGCTAGACTTCAAGTGTCATATCGTTATGGCCCACGCTCCATAAAAACACAACTGTAATTGTTTTCATTAATATCCCTAAGGGTTTTTTACCTAGGGATTTTTTCCGTATAGGACAAAACCTTTGAAAGGTCTAGATAGGACTATGCAGAGAAATCTTTGAGTGGTTGGGATTGTAAGTCTGAAAAATATACTAAGGAAAGAAAGTTAAGGAGAGAACGATGTTTATAGTACAAAGAAAGCTTAAGCTGCTTGAACTCCAGTCGGTGCTTCATTTTTTAATCGTTGCGTCAAGTCTAAGTTATGGAGCTTGCTCTGCGCAATCCGTTCAGAAAAATTTAGATGGTGATCCTGTTGCCAGAATTTTAGGCAGAGGAAGTCGTCGCCCTCGTCAGGTGGAAAAACTTCAAAATCAATTGGGATTTTCTAAAGACAAAATGATCCCTAGGCCTATTTTGGTTTTGGGAGAAAAAAAGATGGTTTATATAAGCTGTCAGGGGTCAGCCACAATTCATTAAAAAAGTTTTCAAAGTAGCAGTCGAAATGGAAAACATTCCTGAAATTGAGTAAACTTTCTTCAAGACCTTGAAACTTGATCAACTCTGCGCTAGGTATTAGACAAAGAATACCTAGGCGTTTTGAGGATATCGAATGGATGTGATTTTTGTTCCCCTGTTAAGTGTAGTGCTAAAAATTATCGGTCTCTATAAGTTTTTGGTTTTGGTTTACATTATCTTGGGCTGGTTAGAGGCTTTAAACATTGTGAATCGTTACAATCAAATTGTTTACACGATTCATAGTTTTCTTTTTCGGTTGGTAGAGCCTGTCCTGAATCCTATTCGTCGTTTTATTCCTAATCTGGGGGGGATTGACGTTTCTCCCCTTATTCTGTTTTTCGTTATTTATTTTATTCAGGAAGTCATTGCACAAATCTTAAATAAGTTTCCTGCTTGAAGGGGTTTTAATGACGCAGGCGGTATTTATTAATGGACGGTCAATTGCCGCGCTTAAGCGTCAATCTATCAAACAGAAAGTCAGTCAAATTCTGCGCACCTCGGCTAAGAAACCGTCTCTTCATGTGATTTTGGTTGGATGTCATCCTGCAAGCCAACTGTACGTACAAAACAAACAAGCTGCGTGCCAAGAAGTTGGTGTTCATTCTCAAGTGCACCTATTGCCTGAAAATGCTGCAGAAAGTGAAATTCTGGGATTGATTGAGGAGTTGAACAACACCTCTGCTGTGCATGGAATTTTATTACAGCTGCCGCTACCCAACCATTTAAATGGGCAACGGTTGTTAAACCAAATTAATCCCATAAAAGATGTTGATGGTCTGCACCCTTATAACTTAGGTAGATTGTTGTCAGCACCCGTGTTGGTGCCTTGTACCCCCCAGGGTTGTTTAGAGCTTATTCAATCGGTCTGCCCTAACATACAAGGAAAGCAGGCTGTGATCGTTGGGCGGTCGATACTGGTTGGCAAGCCAATGGCAATTTTATTAACCAACAGTGATGCTACCGTCACCCTTGCCCATTCTTATACCGTTAATTTGAAACAAGTCTGCCAGCAGGCAGATATTCTGGTGGCGGCAATTGGCCAACCACGTTTTTTGAATGCCGATTTTATTAAGCCTGGTGCGCTTGTCATTGATGTGGGTATTAACCGGGATGCTTTTACTGAGGAAAGTTCATCTATTGTCGGGGATGTCGATATAAAATCGGTGGAAAAAGTTGCTGGATATATTACACCTGTGCCGGGTGGGGTGGGCCCCATGACGATTGCGTGTTTGTTGTCAAACACAGTGAAGGCAATGGGGTTGCAAGCTGGTGATTCACTGTTGCTTGACAACGGGCCTTAAAACCCAGAAAATTGTGTGATTATGATTGACTATGAAAATTATTTGCCGATTCTGTTATTCCTGGGGTTAGGGTTTGTTTTGTCCCTTGTCATGATGGGTATTTCTACGTGGCGCGGCAAGCGAAATGCTTATGCGCAAAAGTCTGCGCCTTACGAATGCGGTTTTGAAATCTTTGATCATCCCAGTCAAAATGCTAGGGGTCGTTTTAATGTGCAATTTTATCTGGTTGCAATTTTGTTTATTATCTTTGATCTAGAGATTGCTTTTTTATTCCCTTGGGCGGTCTGTCTAAAAAAACTGGGGATGTTTGGGTTTTGGTCGATGATGTTATTTCTAAGTGTCTTGACGTTGGGTTTTTTGTATGAATACCGTAAGGGAGCCTTAGAGTGGGAATAAGATCGCCTTTGTTGGATTTAAAGCCCTATTTGTCATCTGAGCTGCAAGATGACGAAAGTCTTTTTCAAAAGGTCAAAGACGAGATCGATAGAAAAGGGTTTTTGATTACCCAAATGGATAAGCTGGCGGCCTGGGCGCAAAGTGGTTCTTTATGGCCAATGACTTTTGGTTTGGCGTGTTGTGCTGTTGAAATGATGCATACTGCAGCAAGTCGTTATGATTTAGATCGTTTTGGAGTTGTATTTCGGCCTAGTCCACGCCAGTCTGATGTTATGATTGTGGCGGGCACGTTAACGAACAAAATGGCGCCTGCTTTGCGAAAAGTTTATGATCAGATGCCCGAGCCACGCTGGGTTATTTCCATGGGTAGTTGTGCCAATGGGGGAGGGTACTATCATTATTCATATTCTGTTGTTAGGGGATGTGATCAGATTGTGCCCGTTGACATTTATGTGCCGGGTTGTCCCCCAACAGCCGAGGCTTTGTTGTATGGCATTTTATTGTTACAGAATAAAATAAAACAACAACATGTCTTTAATCGGCAGCAATTATGAGAAAAGTGTGGTATTTTGCCTACACTGTCAAACAATCCTTTTGCCGAAAGCTTTTTTAGATGTTCTCCTAAAATTGCTTTGTTTGTTAGACTATATGTGGTTATACTGTTAACAGCTAATTTGTTTTAATTAATAGGATTTTTAAATGAAAAAGATATTATTCCCCGTTTTGGCAGCTACATTGCTTATGGCTGCTTGCGAAACTGCAAGTGATTCACAAAATGTGAACGTTGGCACAGCTGCTGCACCTGGAACAGCTGCTGATTTCAAAAACAACATTAAAGACCGCGTTTTCTTCGCATATGACAAGTCAACTATTTCAGCTGATGCTAAGAAAGTCTTAGAAGCTCAAGCTGCTTGGTTGAAAACTTATGGAACAACTACAGTAACTGAAGAAGGCAAAACTGACCCACGTGGAACAGCCCATTACAACATGGCATTGGGTGCGCGTCGTGCAGAAGCTGCTAAGAAAGCGTTGGTTGCCGCTGGTGTTGACGCAAACCGTATAAAGACTATGTCTTTGGGTAAAGAAAAATTAGAAGTTATGGGTGATACAGAAGAAGCTAATGCACAAAACCGTGTTGCTATTACTGTTATCAACTAATAGTTAAAGCAAAAACTTTTTTGAAAACCCGTTGCTTTTATAGGCAACGGGTTTTTTGTTTTTCGGTTATAATGAACCAAAATCCTTAAGTCTTTCCTGTTTGTGGATAGTTTCGAACTTAACAAAGTTGCTGCAGCCCTTTTGATTGCTTTGCTTGTTGCTGCCGTTTCTAATCAAATTTCTAAAAGTTTGGTTCAATCTGTTTATTCGGAAAAAAAATCTTATCATGTAGAAATGCCTGATCAACAGGCGTCATCCCCCTTAGAAACAAAACCAGAAACTGCTAAAGATATTGCCCCCTTGTTGGTCAAAGCTGACATTGCGAATGGTGAAAAGGTCTTTAAGAAATGCGTGACCTGCCATACGGTAGCAAAAGGCCAAAGTGCTAGAATAGGCCCTAATTTGTGGAATATTGTTATGGCACCTATTGCCAAAGCAGCCGATTATGTTTACTCAGCTGCTTTGAAAGGCAAAATAGGCAGTTGGACTGTTGAAAACTTAAACCAGTTTTTGCATAAACCCCGTGAGTTTTCTCCGGGTACAAAAATGACCTTTATCGGCGTGACAAACGATCAGGAACGTGCTGACGTTATTGCTTATCTTGGGCAACAAGCTGATGCCCCTGTTACTTTTCCTTAAATTGTTTCCAAGATTTTTGAATAATACGTGCTGCCTGATGTTCTTGGGTCGTTTTTCGTGTTGCTAGTTCTGTTGGATAAACGTGCAGGGTTTGATTAAGGTCTAAAACGTACAAATAATTTCCTTCAAGAAAATCCTTCAGAAAATCTGACACCAATTTACCGTCTTCATAAATTTTTTTTGTCCTTAAATGGACAACTTGTAAATTATAGGGGGATTTGCTTTTCATTATTTCGGTATCTTGACCCTCTAGCCACATGAAATAACTTGGATCACTTGGAGACAAATTCCGGTACCATTTGTAGTATAAAGGTCTAATCTTACGGTGACATGGGTCTATATCTTTGCAGCTTAACGATGCCGCAGTAAGGCCACGGGCAACTTTTTATCTCCCCAAAAATGGGGCATTAATCGACTTTTGAAAATTTCTTCGGGGCTTTGTGATTCCAATTTATAAAGTTGGCTTAAATACCAATAGCGATTGTCTACATGTCTTTGCAGTTCGTGCCATCGCCAAGGTACTTGAAATCGAATAAAGTAATTTTTAGCTCCAGGATAAGTTTTTAAAAAATTTCGTAACTACCCAGGTTGGGAAAGAAAAAAGTGTTTAAAGTTTTGTTCAAATCATTCATAAGTTTTGTATGGATAAAAAAGATAAAGAGATAGAAGCCCTCAAAGAAGAGATAGTCGTACTCAAGGCAGTTATTGTGGC
>CAIVFQ010000034.1 GCA_903905285.1 uncultured Alphaproteobacteria bacterium | reverse complement strand
TCTCAAAAATGGATTCGCTATAGCCTAAACAAAAAATAGGGGAATGGGGATCATGTCACTCTCTTGCAACAAACTACCTCGACTTACGCAGCAGGTCTAATATCCCCTTTACATAATGCTACAATAGCCTTGGTTAGAATTATTCTTTGTCTCAAGTTTTAAGACTCTGTCTCTCAACTCTTTTTCGTTTTTCTCAAGTGTTGAGAGTTTAGTCTCCAAACAGCTCTTGTTTCCTTCAAGTTCTAAGATTCTACCTACTAGCTGCTCCTTTGATTTTATTATTTCCTGTTCAATAGCATTCTTGATGGAGACAGGAAGGGATGCAAGAGTGATTGAATCCACTGCTTCCCCCCGATCTAGGAGCTGCAGGCTAACTTCATCTTCTGGCTTAATGTCATACATAAATTGAATTATTGCAGTATCCGTCTGAGTCCTTAGAGTGCCTGCCAAATAACTACTAGGATCACCAGCTTCACCTTTGAAACAATCATCGGAACCATTAGCCCTGCCTTCATAGAGAAAAAAAGCAACAATTGCTGTGCTTAATAAAACACCCTTTCTCATTTTTCCATACTCCTTATTTATATTAATGCTTAAGATTTTGAATACATGACATTATATAACCCGAATAAGTTAAATAAACGTTAATACTACACATCAATAAGACAAACAAATACATGCTGAAAACTTATTAACAAGAACCACATCTCGGGGCTGTGGCGGACACGTATAGAGATTTCATAAAGCACGCGGTAGGTTACGGAGCAGAGTCCGTTAAACTATAATGACCCCTTTTCGCCAAATGGGAATGATAGCCCCTCTTGCGTCCTCATCATGAAGTCTTTGCACGATCTTCTCTACTTCTCGGCTAACACCGATTACTTTAGAAGGATCCGATGGATTGTGTTCTTGATAGCGCTGCACGTATTTAGGCGTACACACCATCACCACATAAGTTGCATGCTTTATCTTCATGGTAAAGACGGAGGATTCAATGGGACTTGTTGATGATCACGACGAGAAAGATTCGTTCGATTAACAACTTCAGGATTTTGTACCCTTATGACTTCTTTTAAGGTATGAAGAAGGGTGTGAATATAAAATTTAAATAACCCTATGCTGCCTGAACCTATTTCTTTTGTTGATTATGCAAGGCCTGTTGAATTACCCATTCTGTCGGTGACTGACCTGTCGCTTGGCTTAAAACAGCTGGTCGAAGGGCACTTTAAACGGGTAAGGGTCCGGGGTGAAATTTCTGGGTTCAAACGTCATACATCGGGTCATTCTTATTTCACCTTAAAAGATCAAGATTCAGTGATTGATGCTGTTTGTTGGCGGGGAACTTCTTTAAAAACTCAGCTAGAGGATGGCCTAGAGGTGATTGCCTCCGGTCGTTTAACAACATATCCTGGCCGGTCGAAATATCAAATTGTGGTTGATGGAGCCGAGGCCGCCGGCGAGGGCGCCTTGTTAAAGGTTCTATTAGAAAGAAAAGCACGTCTTCAGGCCGAAGGGTTATTTGACAACAAACGCCCCCTGCCCGCTTTTCCCAAAACCATTGGTGTAGTCACATCGGCCACAGGCGCTGTTATTCAAGATATTCTCCACCGCCTATCTGACCGTTATCCATGTCATGTGTTAGTTTGGCCCGTTTTAGTTCAAGGCCCTGGCGCTGCTGAACAGATTACTGTTGCCATTCAAGGGTTCAATAATCTTGATCAAAAACCTGACTTGCTGATTGTAGCCAGGGGGGGCGGCAGCCTGGAAGATTTATGGTGCTTTAACGAAGAAAATGTTGTGCGCGCCGCTGCGGCCAGTCACATCCCTTTGATTTCAGCTGTGGGTCACGAAACAGATACCACGCTCATTGATTGGGCCTCTGACCTTCGGGCGCCTACGCCTACAGCAGCCGCAGAATTAGCTACACCTGTTCTTTCGCAAGTCCGTTATGCCGTACAGCAACACAGCCAGCGAATTTATAACCTTATTCACCGTCAACTTCAAGCCGACGGCCTACACGTTGCAAATTTAGGGCGCGCCCTGCCATCGCCCCAGCAGGTCTTGGAACAAACGATGTTGCGGGTAGACGATTGGGGCGATCGTTTATCACAGGCCTATGGGGTGTTTCTAACCTATAAAAACCAAACATTGGCTTTCCAAAGAACCCGCCTGCGTCCCCCGTTGCCTTTATTAGAATCAAGCAACCAGAAAGTGGGCCAGCTGTTTGATCGTTTGACCTATGGTCATCAGCAATTTTTCAACCAATTGATTGATCGCCTGGCTTGGCAAAGCGCCTGTTTAGAACAAAATTCGTATCAGCGTATTCTTAAGCGGGGATTTTGTTTGGTTACAGCCAACGACCACGTTGTTAGCAGTGTTGACTATTTCCAGAACGCTTCCCAAGCGTCCCTTGACCTGCGTTTTGCTGATGGTACTGTCCGCATCGAAGCAAAAAAATTATCCGCTTAATTTACCCTATCGAATCCAGCATACCTTGCAAGTCTTGAATGTTTTGTATCTTTCCACGCCATTCTCTAAACAGGCTGGGATTCTCACCTTGCAATCTTTCCAGAACTTCAGAGTCCTCAGACGTTACGGCCAACATAACGCCTGTATAACCAAGAGCACGAATTTCCTGTGCAGCCCGAATCCCCTCGCACTCTGAACCGACTTTGTCACCAGCTTTTTGAGGCATACATAAATCCATCAAGATTAAATCAAATGGCCCTGTCCGTCCTGCATAACGAGAAACGGCATCTGTTCTGTTGTCCGCAGAAACAACATCGATCTTATAACCTTGATCATTTATTTTTTCGACAAACTTAAAAAAACATCTAACGGCAAGAGAATTATCTTCAACAAATAAAACCTTAAATTGTTTTCCCTTAAGATCCAACGAGTCTAAAGAAAGATCATTATCAGCTGCGTTCACGACCATGTTAAAAAAAAAGAACATAATTAAAAATATTCTGCACATAATCAAAGACCTATCCGATATTTACAAATGAATACAATATAGCGCTCTTAACATATAATTAAATAGATCAGAATGCAGTTTTTTGCCCTCTCTCGTGAGCGATGGCGTGATATTTGTTGCATAATTTTATAACCCGCTTACACTCAATGCATCAATTCAATTAAAATTTTATTATGTTTTAAAAAATGAAGAATATAACCGCCTTAATTATAGCATTTGCGTATTGTTCCAATAGTATTTTGGCTAGCGAAGATCGTGGCCCACAAACAGACCATCCAGCTTCTTTAACGGCCAAACGAACAGAGCCGGCGCACGCACCAACTCATAAATTCGGCGCAGAGACTTCTATAACAGCAGGAGGCCCTCCTCCAACCCCTCCAAACACACCTCTCCTTTTAAAAACACCCGAAGGGCTCATTCCAGACCCTATTTCTCTATGCACCCAACCACCCCATTGCCCTAGTATAACCGACATGCCGCCCATTCCAGATCAGTCACCTTTGGCGAGCCTCTTACCCTCAAACTCCCAGGCTTCAATGAGCTTCTTGACTTGCAGGCGCATGAACCCCTGATTCAAGAAGGCGATCAAGAAACCAAAACAGAGGATTCAGGTAGCCAACAAGAAAGATCCGCAATTTGAAGCTACTTAATCGCAGGCCTTAAAATACTTTAATTATTTTAAATTTATTTTTGTAAATTTCGCGTTAATTAAAAAATCCACTTTGATCAAATATTAAGGTGGATTTTTTGTTAAAGAAGCAATAAAAATAAAAAAGTATGATTTAATCAAATACCATTGGTCAATTAATTTTTTTTATAATAAAATTTTAACCATACGTGAAAAGTCATAAAACAAGCATTTGCCCCAACGCTTTTTGTAAAAGGATTATCGCCAGCTATGAACGGACAAAAATCAAACACCCATGAACTAGACCTTAGGCCACGCATTTCTGTTATTGGTGTCGGCGGAGCTGGAGGCAATGCTGTTAATAATATGATTCGGGCCAAGCTGGAGGGGGTAGAGTTTGTCGTGGCAAACACTGATGCTCAATCCCTAGAGCAATCTTTGGTCATGCCTGAAAAACGAATTCAATTGGGCTTGCATATCACCCAAGGGTTAGGGGCAGGTTCCAAGCCCGACGTTGGACGTGCTTCTGCTGAAGAATCTTTAGAGGAAGTACTAAGCCATTTGCGAAGCAGCAATATGGTCTTTATCACTGCTGGTATGGGTGGTGGAACGGGAACAGGGGCAGCCCCCGTCATTGCCCGTGCAATAAGAGAAAGCGGCATCTTGACTGTGGGTGTGGTAACCAAGCCGTTCAACTTTGAAGGAACACACCGTTCCCGGATGGCTGAAAAAGGCATTGAAGAACTTCAACAGTATGTTGACACCCTTATTATTATTCCCAACCAAAATTTATTCAGAGTCGCGAACGAACACACAACGTTTGCTCAGGCTTTTGAAATGGCTGACAATGTTTTATGCTCTGGCGTTAGAAACGTTACAGACCTAATGATGCGGCCGGGCCTTATCAACCTTGACTTCGCTGACATACGGGCGGTTATGGCTGAAATGGGCAAAGCGATGATGGGAACCGGTGAAGCCGAAGGTGATCGCCGTGCCGTAGAAGCCGCTGACATATCGATTGATAACCCGTTATTGGATGATGTTTCAATGAAGGGCGCCAAAGGCGTTTTAATCAACATTACTGGTGGCTATGACATGACGTTGTACGAAGTTGATGAAGCTGCAAACCGGGTGCGTGAAAATGCCGACCCTGATGCAAATATTATCTTTGGATCCACCTTTGATGAAAAATTAAATGGTCGCATTCGCGTTTCGGTGGTTGCAACGGGAATTGGATCAACATTAGCTCAGCAAGCGGCATGGCGTCATGCTACTGCGGCAGAGCAAACATCTTCTTCACCTTATCCAAATAAGTCAGGCGTACAACCTTTATCTTCTGATCCTTTCCAAAGTATGAAACAATCAATTCCTTCAGAGGCAGATTTACCACCCTTGTCGTCTATGGCTGAAGAACCTGCTATGCCATTAGGTGGTGTTCAACAAGATTACTACGCACATCAACCAGCAACGGCTCCTTTAAATGAACACGGTCCTTCTTATCATCAGGCACCTGTGCATTCTGAACCACCTGTTAAAACTGAGCGCAAACGGTCTCCGTCTCTCTTTGAACGGTTTACAGGTGTAAGTCGTCAACGTTCCCAAGAAGAAGCTTCGATGGCAGAACAAACCGCCAAAGCACAGTCTTCTGAAGAAGATAGAGATCATGACGTTCTTGACATCCCTGCCTTTTTGCGCCGGGGTAACAACCAATAACTTCGTTCCTATGGCTTGTTTAACTATTCTGACTGTTCCTGATGCCCGCCTAAAGGTTAAGGCGTTACCTGTCCCACTGGTTGATGACAGCATCCGTAAACTTATGGATGACATGATGGAAACCATGTATGCGGACGATGGTGCAGGTCTTGCCGCAACACAGGTTGGGATTAACAAAAGAGTCATCGTGGTTGATCTGGGCGAACACACCCCCGATATGGGACCGTTAAAGTTTGCAAATCCAGAAATTATTTGGCGTTCGACCGAGGTAAAAAAGAATTGGGAAGCGTGCTTATCAGTACCGGGTCAAAGCGCCCAAGTTGAAAGGTTTACCGCCATTCGTTTGCGTTATTTAGACGAGAATAACACGGCCCAAGAAAAAGACTTTGACGATTGGGCAGCCATTTGTTTACAGCATGAAATTGACCATTTAGACGGTATTTTGTATATCGATCACTTATCGGCCTTAAAGCGAAATTTGTTGATTTCAAAGGCACGAAAATTTAGAAAGTCTGAATAGAAATATCAAAGTCTGGATTGTTTATGTCTAGAAGACTGTCTTTATAAGGAATTTAAAATTGCGTTGAGAAACAACACAACGGAAGTAAGTTAAATTTCCCCACCACAAAGATTCCAAGGTATTTATGCGTTTAATTTTCATGGGTAGTCCTGATTTTTCTGTAACTGCCTTAAAGGCTTTACGTCAGGCAGGGCACACCATTGTTGCTGTTTACTGCCAACCCCCTCGGTCAAAAGATCGTGGCCACCAATTGCAAAAAGGGGCTGTGCATCAAGCAGCTGAGGAAATGGGCATAACAGTCTACACACCAACCAGTTTGCGTGATATTACCACACAGCAAGAATTCGCATCCCACCAGGCCGATGTGGCCGTCGTAGTGGCCTATGGTTTGATTCTGCCTCAGGCAGTTTTAGATATCCCCAAACATGGGTGTCTGAACATTCATGCGTCGTTATTACCCCGGTGGCGTGGCGCGGCCCCCATTCAACGGGCGATTCTGGCTGGTGATAAGCAAACAGGCATTACGATTATGCAGATGGAGGCTGGGCTTGACACAGGCCCAATACTAACAACAGCAATTGTCCCCATTACGTCCGAGACAACAACACCCCTTTTGCACGATGCATTGGCTAAACAAGGGGGCGACCTGATTGTTAGTGCCCTGGAAGATCTCGATACTTATCGCCGCCAGGCCATTGTCCAACCGGAAGAAGGTGTGACCTATGCTGCTAAGCTGGTTAAGACAGAGGGGGAATTAGATTTTGCCAAAACCGCTAATGAATTAGATTGCCACGTGCGCGCCCTGAACCCTTGGCCGGGGGCATGGTTTGTCCACAATGGTGCTGTCATTAAAGTTTTACAGGCAAAGCCCCTTGGCGGCGATTATGGCCCTGCAGGGCAACTGGGTTATACTGCTAACGATCCTTTGGTGATTAGTTGTAGGCAAGGCGCCCTGGCGTTACAAAAACTGCAACGACCCGGTGCTCGCCCACTAGAGGCTGCTGACTTTTTAAGGGGCTATCCCTTTGAGGGTTTGCTGGATTATTCTGCAATTTAACAAAAGGTACAAAAATGGATCCTCAAAAAAAATCTGTACCAGTCTTGAATGGCGAGGAATTATACGTTCCTTTTGTTGGTGCCATTATTGAAAATGAGAATGCAGATCAAAAGCAAATTTTAATCCAAGTAAGGCAAAAAGCTTCCGATAAGGTCTATGATGGAAGTTACGAAATACCGGGGGGAAAGTTTAGTGCTTTTGAGGATATTTATGAAAGCTTACGCCGAGAAGTAAAAGAGGAAAGCGGTTTAACCCTATCTTTTATTACAGGCGAGAAGGAAAGGATAGATTGCCCAAATCGTGGCCACACTTCTACCCTTATAGATCCCTTTTGCGTTACCCAAACAAAAGAGGGTCCTTTTATCGGCATCATTTTTCTGTGTAAAGCAGCAGGAACGCCCCTTCAATTAACGAATGAAACAAAGGAAGCTCGCTGGATTGAGGTCACAGAACTTAAGAAAATCGTAGGAGAAACACCAGAACTTTTTTATACACCTTTTCTTGCACCTCTTAAGAAATATTTAGGGATAATCTAAGTCCGCCAATTAACGATTTCTTTCCTGAAAAACCTGAAAGGCCTTTTCTAGCCAGGCTGTATATTTTGTTGGATTTGTTTGTATATCCTTGGCAAGGTCACTGACCTTTACCCATTGATAGCCCGCAACTTCTGCAGAAGAAGGATTAATGGGTTGGGACTGATATTCACCAACAAAGACATGATCTATTTCATTTTCAATAAGATCGTTTTCTAACAAAGCCCGATAGTGGAAAACCCCAATTTCTTGAAGGGGCTGAGTGAAACCCATTTCTTCAAAAAGCCTGCGTTCAGCGGCACTTTGAGTAGATTCATGAACCAAGGGATGACCGCAACAGGTGTTTGTCCACAACCCGGGGCTGTGATACTTTTCCAGGGCACGTTGTTGGAGCAGAATTTCGGGATCATCAGCATGACGCCACACAAAAATAGAAAAAGCACGATGGAGCAGGCCACGGCGATGAACGTCCATTTTCTCTGCTGTTCCTATGGGGTTATCCTTGTTATCTACAACAATCAGTTCTTCCATGGATTCATTCTCTTGGTATTTCACACGTTCAACATATACCCAATTACCATGTGGAAAAAAACGAAATTAACCCTTTATTCATAAAGATTAACAAAAAGTTAATTCTTAGAATCCTCAAGCTTGACTGATATTATTCTTCAAACATCTGGGCTTCAAATCCACCGCTAACCAAGGCCTGAAACACGTCATGAGCATGTTGTG
>CAIVFQ010000033.1 GCA_903905285.1 uncultured Alphaproteobacteria bacterium | reverse complement strand
TAGCGACCTTGGCCATACTTAGGTTTTCTTTTGTTCTTACAGTTAAAACTTTCCTGCGAAAATCACGGGAATGGGTCATGGTAGCCAGAGGTTTATGTTAACTGCTAAAATTATACTCAAATTATTCGTTAACTGCTATATCATTGGAAACTCTATTTGAGAATGGGTCCTTTTGTGTCGGTGTGTTCGTTTTTGAGGTCTTTCCTTATTATTGACAGTGTAATAATCCATACTGAGTAGTTGATCGTTGGTAATAAACATCAATCCCAATCCCATTAATGCAATTTTCTTCATAATTCTAAATACTACTTTTATATTGAAAGCGGCCTGATTATAAATCAGAAAGCATTAATAAATCGTTAATACTTATTTGTTTGTATTTATTCTGCGGATTTTTTTAATTATGAATAAGAGGATTATAAAAGAGGCTGCTTTACTTTAAGGGTATAAACAGAACATTCGGATGATCAACGCTGACAACTTTGTAATGAAAATCTGGATGTTTCTGTTTGAACACCTCTAAATCATGAAGGCGACCGATGGCCCAAATTTTATAGCCTTCCCATTGGGCTTTTTGCCATTGCTGTAAAAAGGCGTCTTCATTGACCATCCATTCTGTGGTGTCTTCAACAGTTGTCCCAAAATCCAACTCGCCCTTTGCACCAACAACCATTACCCGCTGCTGGCTGTATAGGGGTAAATCTTGGTAATAGGTTAAGAAACTGGCTATTGGTTCGCCCACCTTTTGCTGATCTAGAATGATACTTACAAGCCCTTTAAGTGAGGGTCTTTGGACATGGGGAGCAGCAGCACCTAAAATGATTGTCATGATAGCGGCCGTCACGCCAATGCTGGCTATGGCAGTTTTAATAGCATGGCGTTTTAGACAAAGAATTACCAATAAGCCGTGTGCTAAGAACAAGCTGCTTAAAGCGTAAATAAAGGGTAGAAGAGCTACTTTTCCATCTAAAACGTCAGGAATGACAGTAGGCAAGATAAGCCCTACTGTTCCCAAGGTGATCATGACAAAGCTGTGTTGATAAAAAATAGTCCGTGACGATGATAGATAAGCTTGACTCAGACTGTGACCTATTAGAAGCGCTAGGGGCGGGAAGATAGGCAAGATATAGGGAATAAGCTTAGAGTTTGAAACCGAGAAAAATAACAAAATCCAGGCTGTCCAAATCCATAGAAAGCTGTGCAAAGGTTTGTTTCTTTGAGGCCAAAAGTTTTTCCAAGAGGTGTACAAAAAAGTTGTCCACGGCAAAAGGCCCACCAACGTAATTGGAAAGAAAAACCAAACAGGCTTATAACGCGCATGAATGGTTGTGGTGTACCGCAAGAAATGTTCCACAATAAAATATTTATACAAGAATTCTGGGTTCTTTAAACTCACCAAAATGTGCCATGGTGCAGTTATAGCCAGAAATACGGCACAACAACCAATTAAGTACACAGGCATCAACAGACGCCATTGACGGGTATAGCTGAGCCATAAAACAATAAACGGCCCTGGTACTGCCAAAGCCATAATTCCTTTTGTTAAAACCCCAAACGCACACGCAGCACTGAACCCATAAAACCAAAGGCGGCGGGCCTGGGACGGGGGTTTGTATAAAGCCTGGTAAAAACAGAAAAGGGCCAATGTTACCCACGTGCTGACAACCATATCAAGAATAATGAGCCTGGCTAGGCTGAAATAAAGGGCTGTTGTTGCCAGAACCCCTGCTGCTATTAACCCTGTGACGCGATCAAAAATTGATTGGCCAAAGGCATAGGTCGCAACGCACCCCAAGGTGGCAAAAATCACAATCCACAGGCGCATGCCCAATTCGTTTAAACCAAAAACTTTGAAACTGCAGGCTTGTAACCAATAAAGAAAAGGCGGCTTTTCGAAATATTTGACACCGTTCAAACGGGGGGTGACCCAGTCACCTGTTGCTACCATTTCGCGGGGGATTTCTACATAACGTCCCTCGTCAGGAGTTGCAAACGGGCGATTGCCTAATTGAAAGCTAAATAGGATCAGGCAAATGAAAGCGATGAAGCAACAGTCAATGGTAAATTTTTTTGGTATGATTACCACCGTATTAAGGCTGAGCCCCATGTTAATCCACCGCCCATAGCTTCAATCAGAACCAGGTTGCCTTTTTGAATGCGCCCATCGCTGACGGCTTTTTCAAGGGCTAAGGGAATGGAGGCTGCTGATGTATTCGCATGCTCAGCGATTGTCACGACCATTTTTTCTTCAGGAATAGAAAACCGATCGCACACGCCTTTAATAATGCGGGCATTGGCCTGGTGGGGAACGAACCAATCAATATCGGTTGCTTTTAGCTGATTATGATCTAAGGCCTTTTCAACAGCTTGGCCAATTTTATCAACGGCACTTTTAAAGATTTCGCGTCCTTGCATATGGATAGTGCCTCGACTTTGCGGGCCCCCTAAGGAATTATCGGTATAAAGCCAGTCATAATGACGCCCATCGGAAAACAAATGGGTCGATAAGATTCCCTGATTTTTGTTTGAATCAGCGCTGGCTTGTAACACGACAGACCCCGCTCCATCACCAAATAAAAAACAAGTTCCACGGTCTTGCCAATCAAGCAACCGTGACATCGTTTCTGCCCCAATAACCAAAACGTTTTTCGCTTGGCCCAGTCGAATAAAATTGTCAGCCATTGCCAAGGCATAGACAAATCCAGAGCACACAGCCTGCACATCAAAGGCAAAGGCTTTTATAGCGCCCAGATTTGCCTGAATGCGGGCAGCTGTGGCGGGGAAAGTATGATCAGGGGTGGTGGTGGCGACCACAATACAATCAAGCTGCTCAGCGCTTAAATCAGCCCGTTCTAGGGCTTGGCGGGCAGCTTTGGTTGCCAGGTCAGATGTTTGTTCATTCTCAGCGGCAACATGGCGTTGGGTTATGCCAGATCGTTCCCGAATCCATTCATCAGTCGTATCAACACGCGCTGCCAATTCATTATTGGTCACGATTCTTTCGGGCAGATAAGCCCCACAGCCTATAATGGTTGAGATGTTAAGCATGGTCTAAGATACTAGATTCAGCGTTTGCCATTAAATTAAGGCGTTGTTCAATTTTGTCAATAAGATTACTTTCTGCCATTTGCACAGCAACGTGAATGGCATTCGCAAATCCAATTGAATCGGTGCCTCCGTGGCTTTTGACGGCAATATGTTTTAGTCCTAAAAAGACAGCACCGTTATAAAAGCGAGGGTCAATTCTGGCTTTAAATTCTTTGAAACACGACCGTGCCAGTAAGTAACCCAATTTCCCTAACCAAGACGACGATAAAGATTTCTCTAATAAGTGTTTAAAAAGGTGAGCAGCTCCCTCAATAGCCTTTAAAACAATATTTCCAGAAAATCCATCTGTGACAACAACATCGGTTGTGCCCGCGGTAATATCATTTCCTTCAACAAAGCCAGAAAAATTTAAATCTTGAATGTCTTTTAAAAGCTGCGCGGCTTTTTGAACCGTTGCATTGCCTTTTAAATCTTCTGAACCAATGTTTAATAAGCCCACGCTGGGATGCTCAAGGTTTAAAATTTGCCTTGAAAATGCTTCGCCCATTAACGCAAATTGAACCAAGTTTTCTGCGCTGCAATCAATGTTGGCGCCCAGGTCAAGAACGACGGTTTTCCCTTTTATGGTTGGCATAACCGCAGGGATGGCAGGTCGGTCAATGCCTTTTAGCGTTTTTAGTAAGATTTTTGACAAAGCCATATAGGCGCCTGTGTTGCCCGCTGAAACGACAGCATGGGCCTGTCCTTTAGCAACGGCATCAACAGCCATACCAAGATTTGATTTCCGTCCCATACGCACGGCCGCTGCAGGCTTTGTGTCGTTGGTAATCAGAATATCGGTATGAATAATTGTTGATTTCTGACGTAAGTCAGGAAATTTATCAAGTTCAGCTTGAATAAGCGTTTTATCGCCAAACAACAAAAAAGAAAGAGAACGCTGAGTAGAGCGAGAAAGGGCCATAGCGGCGCCTTCAACAACCACCTTTGGCCCAATATCCCCGCCCATAGCATCAAGGGCTAAAATAGTTGTCATTTATGTCAATCAGAGCTGACTTCTTTTTTTGTCTTTAACACTTGGCGGCCATTATAGTGGCCACAAGATTGACAAATATGATGAGGCAACTTAGGAAGCCCACAGTTTGAACACTCTGCGGTACCGATAGAAGCTAAATGATGATGTGAACGACGCATGTTGCGACGTGACTTTGAAGTCTTTTTCTTTGGAACGGCCATCTAAAAACCTGACTTTAATAAAATAATCTACATACAGTTTTTGACGGAAACCGTGAAAAACATACTATTTATTACAAGAAAATAGCACCGTAAGCAACTGTTTTGTTGAAAACACGCTGTTAAAAACTAGAAATAAAAAATGTTTGATAATTTTTATATATATCTTACAGTTATGGAAGAGGGTAATTAATTTCGGTTTAGGATTATGGCAAAGCTACCTGCTTTTTTCATCTCAATAGTTCTAGTAGCTTCCTGTCCTTTGGAAGCGGGGACCGATTTTATGAATAACATGGCAACGCAGTCCTCTTTAACTCAAGGTGATTCTTATATCAGCAAGGTGCTTGATGTTAGCAATTACCTTCTCAGTTCCTTAAAAAACATTAAGGTCTTGGTTGAACATGTTAGTTTGGCTAAACCTGATGTGCGGCCGCATTCATTGGCTGAGTCTTCGACTATACCAAGTTCTCCCCAAGCTCCCAGTAAGCATCGTGCTGCTAAAATGTTCGAAATGGGTATGTATATGCCCCTTAGTCAGAAATTCTCTTGGGGGGCAGAAGTAGCAGTTAGCAAATATAAAAATAATCTGACGTCCGAAATTCCACAAAAACGCCCCTTAGCCGGCCTTCGCCTAAAGCCTGATCTTTATACTTTTCAAATCAGCTTGAAATATAAAATTTAAGATAGTCTTTGATTCCTGGATAACTTTATTGTTAGTTTAAGCCATGAAGGCTTTGGTTTGGTTTCGCAATGATTTGCGCTTGGATGATAATCCGGCTTTATTAAAGGCCGCAGAAACTGGTTTGCCTATTATCCCCCTATATGTTCATGACCCCAAAAATCCACGTCCCTTGGGGGGTGCATCTAGATGGTGGTTGCATCACAGCCTGGAAAGCCTTGACCAAAGTTTACAAAAGCTTGGCGCTAGACTGATTTTAAAACAAGGTGATACCGCCAGCATTCTTGATCAGCTTGTCAAGTCGCTGCCTATTTCCCATGTATTTTGGAACCGGCGTTATGATCAAGCCAGTATTGCTCAAGATAGTGCCTTAAAGGCTCAGCTAAAAAAACAAGGTTTGACGTGCCAGTCGTTCCAAGGATCGATTCTGTTTGAACCCCATACGATTAAAAACAATCAAAATCAGCCTTTTAAAGTTTTCTCGCCTTTTTGGAAACATTGCTTAAAACATGCACAGTTTGACGTGCCAAAGCCCGCACCTGTTAGCTTAAATTTTTATCAACCTTGTGTTGCAGAATCAGAGTCCTTAGACAGCTTAAAGCTTTTGCCGACATACCCTGATTGGGCCGGCGGGTTGCGACAAGCCTGGCAGCCTGGTGAACAAGGGGCGCAAGACAGATTGAAAGTTTTCATTGATCAGGGGTTATTAAACTATAAAACCCAACGTGATCACCCAAGTTCACCCGCAACATCTTTATTATCTCCCCATTTGCGCTTTGGGGAAATTAGTTTACGACGATTATGGCAGATGATTCAAAGTCACCGGCTAATCAAACCTGAACTTGATAACGATGCCGACCATTTTTTACGTGAAATTGGCTGGCGTGAGTTTTCGTATTATTTATTATTTTACTTTCCCGATTTACCCACAGTTTCTTGGCGGGCAGATTTTAAAAACTTTCCATGTGCTCATGACCAAGCTCTTTTAAAAGCTTGGCAGAAAGGAAAAACTGGTTACCCAATTGTTGATGCCGGTATGCGTCAGCTTTATCAGACGGGGTGGATGCATAACCGGGTACGTATGATCGCAGCCTCTTTTCTAATTAAGCATTTGCTGCAACCTTGGCAATGGGGTGAGGAATGGTTTTGGGATACTTTGGTTGATGCCGATCTTGCCAATAACGCCAGTGGCTGGCAGTGGGTCGCTGGTTCAGGGGCCGATGCGTCGCCGTATTTTCGAATTTTCAACCCTATACTGCAAGGAGAAAGGTTCGACCCCGACGGAACTTATGTTAAACAGTGGGTGCCCGAACTTGAAAATCTTAGTTCTTCTTTTATCCATAAACCTTGGGAATCTGATCAAAAAACTTTGGTTCAGGCCGGGGTGCAACTTGGTAAAACGTACCCTGCACCTTTAGTGAATCATGAAAAGGCCCGCATCTTTGCCCTACAAGCTTATGAGGTCATGAAAGGCCAAGTAGATTAAATATTTATTAAGCTTTGTGCTATTCCTCAGTGCTATAGCTATCGTTTAACCAGCTGAGTATCACCCAGCTTGCAAATAAGCAGATAGGAACAGCTAAGATGGCGACTTGATAGTTAGATTCGGTGTAAATACGAAGACCTGCCTCTGTCATTTTACCATCCCAAGCCATGTCCAAAATCAAACCAAGCAGGGGTTGGAAAATAACGCCGCTCATCATAACAATGGCATTGGTAAAGGCAACGGTTGTGCCACTGATTTCATGGGTTGTATTGTTTTTTGCGCAGGTAAAACACAGCACTTGCCCGCCAATTGTTACCCCTGCCAAAAACAGCAAGACGAACATTAAATTGAGGGGCAACCATTGGGCACAGGCGATGGCGGCAAATAAGACAGCGGTCGATAAAGCTGAAAGTCTCATGACCTTTACATAGTTTTGGCAAATTTTTGCTAACCAGGCAGCAACAGGCCCTCCAACGGCCATTCCCAAAAACAACATAACATTGGCTGTTGATGCTAATTCGCAGTTGATTTGATAGGTGTTCATGAGGAAAGGGATGCCCCAAAGCTCACTGAAAGCGGAGATTGGCAGGTACATGAACCCACCAACCACTGCAGCCAACCAAATTTGTCTGTTTGTAATAACCGTTTGTAAGCTGGGCCACAATCTAGGAGAGATATCTTTTTTCTGTTTTACTAAGGAATTAGGACTGTCTTGTATACAAAACCACGACATAAGAATTACAAAAATCCCAGCTGTTGCTAACATGAGCGTCGTTGGGCGCCATCCGTAAGTTTGGACCAAAGTCGCAAGCGGGCGGCCAGCAAATGTACTGCCCAACGTTCCCATCATATTGCTAAGTCCTGCCACAAGAGCAAATTGGTGAGGTCTAAACCATTCTGCGGATACCTTTAGGCAACTGATAAAGGCGCAGGCTGAGCCGGCTCCAATCATGAAACGACCAATCTGTGCTACCCACAGCGTTTGACTTTCCGCAAACATGTAGGTGCCTAGTACGCAAATAATCGCAGAAAGGGTAACGATTTTTCGCGTTCCAAATTTATCAACAATTAAGCCGCAAGGAACCTGTAAAATAACATAAGCGAAATAATAAAAAGAAACCAAAACTCCCAAAGATGTAGATGAGACTTGAAAATCTTGCGTCAGTTCATGAGTCATCACACTGGGTGAGACGCGTAAAACCATTTCGTATAAGTAGAAAATGCTCGCCGTAAACCAGGCTAACCAGGCTTTAAACGTCGAAGAACTTATTGTTGTTGGCTGTTGACTGGAATTTGACAATGTCATGCAAACTTGACCTCTCATGTTCAATTTTTTGTTAAGGGATTATTTTGCTACGAAAGAAGTACCGTAAGTTTCACGCACAAATTGAACAATGATCCAGCTAAAAAGCAAAGAAACAATCACGGCCGAAAAAGCATATTGATACGTGATCAAGCTATAAATAGGCATGCCTGCAGCCGTCACTTTGCCATCCCAGGCCAAGTCAAGTAACCACCCTAACAAGGGTTGGAAAATGGGACCGCTAGTCATAACCAAACAATTCGTAAATCCGATAGTTGTCCCACTATTGTGAGGGGGGCTAACTTCTTTCGCGGCAGCAAAATACAAAATTTGTCCACCTGATATCAACCCACCTAGAAATAATATGCCGAACATCAAATTAAGGGGAATATTCGGTACATAGATAACCACAGCAAAGCTAATCAACGTACCAAGGGCTGCCCAAGACATAATCTTTTTGCGGCTTTGGCAATAATTGGACAACCAGGCACCCAAAGGACTGCCGAGGGCCATACCCAAAAACACCATAATGCTGCCGCGTGAGGCGAGTTCGTTATCAATGCCATAACGTTCCATTAAAAACGGCACCCCCCAAAGTTCTGCGAATGCAGATAAAGGCAAATACATCATGCATCCATAGATACCGATTAGCCAGTTTTGGGGGTTAGAGGCAACCATTTTAATGCCCTGAAGAAGGGGCGCTTGTGAAGGGTTAGATCCTTCTTGTTCAATATCTTTTGGATAATCACGAATGATCAGCCAGGAGGCCAAAGCAACGCCAACACCGACAAAAGCAGCGACTAACATTGCTGAACGCCACCCAAAGCCATTTACAAGCAAAGCGAAGGGGCTGCTACCAAACATGCCACCAAAAGTACCCATCATCATGGTCATGCCAGCAATGACGGCAAATTTGCTGGGGTCGAACCATTCTGCGCCGACCTTGGCGCAGCTTAGATAAGCACACGCAGAGCCAGCACCCATTAAAAACCGCCCCATTTGCGCCGTTAACAAGCTGTCGCTGCAAGCGAAAGCCACACTGCCAATAACACATAAAATGGCGGAAAAGGTGATAACCTTGCGGGGTCCCAGCGAGTCGACAATAATGCCGCAGGGGATTTGCAAAATCACATAAGAGATATAATAAAAGGAAACCAAAACCCCTAAGGCTGTTGATGTGACGCTAAAATCCGTCATCAGGTTATTGGTCATCACACTGGGCGAAACCCTCAGAATATATTCATATAGATAAAATAACCAGGCACACCCCAAAACCATCCAGGCTTTAAAAGAACCCTTTTCGCTGAGAGATATAGAGGAGGACACGCCATTCTGAAAATGGGAAATTGACTGCGATTCGACTGACTTCATAAAACTCTTAAACTCCAAGCTGATGCAGACAAACTGCCGATTTTACGCTTTAGCAATTGCCCTAGAAAATAAAGTTTGCTACTTTCTATTTAAGTAAGTGTACCGCAATGCGCAAGCACTAAATATGAAAAACTCTATTTCTCGGTATTTTTAACGGAGGTTTTTTTTATTGTCTGAGATTATTAAAATGACTTTTTTTGCCAGTCTAACGGTGACGGTGGCTGCCTTGATTTTTGGCTTAATTGCCTATTTCTCTGGCGGTGTTTTGAATCAACGATATGGCAATAAAGCAATGCGTTGGCGTGTTTTGTTTCAGGGTGTTACTCTTCTTCTTTTTTTGTGTTTATTGTTGATAAGATAGGATTTTTCTCATGGTGCAATTGACAAGAATTTACACCAAAAGTGGTGATAAAGGAAAAACTGGTTTAGGAAATAACCAACGGGTTTATAAAAATTGCGAACGCATAGAAGCCATTGGTGAGGTGGATGAGACCAATGCCACGGTCGGTTGGGCCCTGCAGTTTTGTGAAGGTTCTCTGCAAGACATTTTACTGCACATTCAAAATGATTTGTTTGATCTGGGGGCTGATTTGTGTGTGCCTGAAACCCCTGAAGACAAGCCGTCTTGCCGGCTAACCATAACCTCACCGCAGGTTGATTATCTTGAGCGCCAAATTGATGATTTAAATGCCCACCTGTCACCATTAACAAGCTTTGTGTTGCCGGGTGGCAGCAAAACATCGGCTGCTTTGCATCTTGCCAGAACAGTTTCTAGGCGTGCTGAACGTCGCGTCGTTTCTTTAAGTCTTAAGGAAGCGATTAACCCTGAAGTGATTCGTTATCTGAATCGTTTATCTGATTTATTTTTTGTGATGGCACGGTACGCTAATGCCCAAGAAGGGCAGGGGGATGTATTATGGATACCGGGTGCTAATCGTTAGTTTTCTGCCCATACCCAATAGATTTTGAAATCTATCGGGTACATGCATAAGGCTTAACCAAAAACTTTTAAAACTTTTCTGCCATCTTTTATTTTCACACCTGAAATGGGATTTTTAATGGAAAATTTCTTGAGGAATATTTCTTGAGGAATATTTTATAGAGAGGCTCGCCTGTGGCTGGCTCCTCTCCTTCATGTTCTTGGGCAGCTGGTGTGTTATTGATCAAAACGGTAATTTCTGATCGTGTGGCATCTCGGACACGTCCTACATATCGTGATTTACCAAGGGCCATAATGCTTTTAGTCGTTACGGATGTTCCGGTTAAATTGATCATTTGCAGTTCGCCTGCAGCCCGCAGAGATGACAAGTATTCAATGTGTTTATCACCAACAGATGAAAGTTCGGAAAGATCTAAGAATTGCGGAGTGATAGAGAGTTGACTGTCTATTAAGGATACGATTTGTCGGTTTGATAATTCTCTTTTAACCGCAATCTGCCTAGAGGGAGCCCTAACAGGAGCCTCAAAATAGTCCCCTGCAGTTTCAAAGCCGGGTAAGTTAGTTGAAAGCCAGTTCCTGGCTCTTGATGCCAAAGCAGTAAGTGTGCTGGTGCCCCTGCTAAGAACCGATGATAATTGATCATAGGCTGACAAAGGGGTATTGGCGTAGATTCTAGGCTCTGAGATTAATAACAAGGGGTCAGTCAATACTTCTCTTAGTAAAACTCTTACGGGAATTGGCAATGATTGCATAACGTCTTCTCTTCTTAAACACTGTCTTGCAAACGATACAATTTGAGGAGCTAGGGGAAGAAGGTAGGGCAAGTCTCTTGTGCTTCTTACGGGATGGGCTACTAAAGCAGATGAAACATTAGATGAAGACACAACGATAGTGCTAATAAGCCTTTGATTACGTGCATGTAATTTGCGATTGAATGATAAACAGTTGAGTGTTTGGGCCCATCTTGCTAACTGGGTGTTTTGAGAAATTGTGTTTTCTGTTAAGGGGTGAATTGTTAAATAAAGGTCTCCTCCTCGCCTAACAATTCCAAAACGCAGACGGTTACCACTTTCGTCTTCAAAAGGTTCTTCAAGGGGGGTATAGAAGCTTTCTCTCTCAAATAAATGGGTTCCCTTCCTGTGGTGGGAAGTCGTTAAGGTCACGGCATTTTTAATAAACTGGAGATTTTCGCCCCTCAAAGTACCGTTAATAGCCAAAGGAAATCCATAACCATTTTCTGTTTTTTTATCTTCGCTGTAAGAATGGAAAGCCAAGAAATTGGATCTGAATAGGCTATGAGATCCGCCATAGCTTTTTATGTAAGATATAATAACTGTTCCGTTATGACCTAGGTCAATAAAGTAGTCATCTAGCGTAGGTGCTGAAGGCCAATAACCCATAGGGCTGCTTACAACAAAGCCTAAAATATTTTGTTCTTTTTCTAGGTAAAGTCCTATTAACTGTTTATCTCTTTTAGGTCTTGCTTCACAAAAAGAACCATTTCCGTTTTCCTGAGATAAAGTGCTGGCTTCTAAAGTTTGAGCGGGAGCTTGAGGTTCCGAATCTTCACAATCAAGGGAATCCATGTTATGAGGTGTTCCTAGTCCTTCGTTTGATTCATATATGTGGAACGTTTGAACTTCGGAAAATTCCGCAGAAACCCTTTTGAGTTGATCAAGTGTTGTAAAAATATGGTCCGGGGAATCTGACGCTCTCAGGCCTGAAATGGTCAAACACCCAATAAACAAAAAACTTAAGAAAGCTCTTTTTTTGAGGAGACATGGCTTGTAACGAAGAGAATAAGACAACAAAAATCTCCCTTAAAGAATGATTAATTTAATTAAATTTTAGCATAAAATTACATAAAAATTAAGTAACTTTTTATAAAAACTTGACATTGTTTTTGTTAAATTATAAATTTAAGGTTAGTTACCTATAATTTTAGTAAAAATATATGCTTTTTAGTAAATTCTATAAAACAAACAAAAAGACCATTTCTATTGTTTCATCAATACTATTGATAAGTGGCTCTGTGTGTTTAGCCAGTGAAGAAAGGGAAGGCGAGGTTGTTGGTTTATGTTCTTCTTCGTTGCCATTAGTATCTGCTTGTGAGCCAGAAAAAACATCTTATGTTGATTACCCAACATATTTCACTCACCCTAAGGCAGGCCCTATGTTTGTCCCCAAGTTGACGGTGGGGTCTTTCTTGGCGGAGGATGCTTTAAGAAGAATCAATGATTGGCAAACAGGACCTCGTTTTTTTAGGTATGCTGTCGCGCCTGAAGAAAAAATTAACGCAGATACCATGTGTCGAAATGCGGATAAAATTTTTAGAAAGAATCACCCAAGATTCACCTGTTCTCCTGATGTTTTAAAACCTCTGGAAGATCCACGAATACCACTGGTTAGTCATACGATTTGGTTAACCAATGCGGAAAAACCAAGAGAGTTAACAGATCAATATTTAGATTGGTATAAGGCATCGGTCCAACGCAATCTAAAGGAAAATGGCTGGAGGCATTGTTTTTGGATTCAAGACGAAAGTTTGCTGCCTGAGACTCTTAAGGCTCTTGGCTCGGATGTAGAGGTTAAATTAATCAGCAGGGATTTGCCTGATGATTTTTCTCTTAAAAAGCATTTTTATCGTGAACTGGGCAAGAAAAAATATGGCAAGGCCAGCGACATTCTACGATGCGTTATTCTTGATTATTATGGTGGCGTTTATCGTGATGTGGATTTGGAATTTCTGAAACCTCTGTCAGCATTAAATTATGGTTACGACCTTTACGTGGGAATGGAACACCATTGTGGTTACCCCGGGAATGCTTTTATAGCCAGCCGTGCAGGTCATCCGGTGATCAAAAGAATGTTGGAAATTCTTGACAGAAATTTTGATCCTGAAAGAGCCCCGACATATATAAGAGGGACGAAGTTTTTGGATTGGAATGGCCCTATGTGGACGATTTGTCAAACAGGCCCTGTTGTTTTAGGTGTTGCTTTGGCAACGGCCAAAACAAATCCCAATGATATTAATATTGTATTTCCACCCCAGGTTCTTTTAGGTCATGGACAGGATTATGAAGCCTTGACGCACCATGGCTATACAGGCTCATGGATGAGCACAACTTTTGGCAGCAGTGGTTAAGAATGATTTTTTTCT
>CAIVFQ010000032.1 GCA_903905285.1 uncultured Alphaproteobacteria bacterium | reverse complement strand
TTTTATGAAGCCTGAGACTATCGAAGAAGCAATCCTAAGTGGTTCTATTGGAAAAGGGAGCATATTAACACCTCTTATCCATAAGGTTGATAAAATTCACGTTAGGCATTTAAGCTTTCGGCCAGAGGATGGAGAGACGTTCGAACTTACTGCATCTCTTTGCGGTGATGGACTTCTATCTCCTCTCCCTAATCGGCTAGAAGTTCATTTGGAAAAAAGACCTTGGGAGGGCCTGAACAGTTCCTCAAGCTACATCATAACTCCTGACGAGGAAATATGGCTAAGAAATCTTCCAGATGATTTGCCAATATTATTCCACATTGATATGGATTTTTTTAACGATCGCTTTGATGGCAATGACAGCTGGGAAACGGAACATAAACGTTCTCACAATCCTGATGTTGAGAAACAAAAAGCAATGGCTGATAAGGTCTTTAGGGAAATAGAAAAACGCCACCTAGAAAAACGTATTATCGATATTTCTATAGGGATATCACCTAGTTTCTATCCAGCTGAGTATTGGTCAACGATGGTGCCTTATATTATGAAAAAATGCAGAAAACTTGGAATAATAAACCAGAGACTCTATTAGCTAAGAAAAATCAAACTCTCTGAATATTTGTGCATAAAAACTCCATGATACGGCTGAACCCTCCCGTAGAAAAAATTTCAAAGGCTTGTCCATTTTATTGGATCATCTTATTGTATATTTTGTCCCAACTTATCAGCATTTTTTTTTAATTTGGCAGGTTTCTATGTCTTTCCCCATTCAACTCACTCTGAGCCTTATAGTCCTTATCAGTTTTTTGTTTCAATCTCTATCCACCTCTTGGGCTATGGAAGAGGTCTTCACGGAGTCATCTCCCAATAAACCAAGAGACATGGGCGCCTTGGTTTGGTTGTGCATGATAGAGAAAAAAGAGATGAAGCGGCGTTAAATAAGAGTATTAGGGTTTATGAAGGTCTAACTCGCGAGATCAGTGCCACGCTCGCTGGGAAATATGGCTTTTCTTCCCGCTTAGCAACCGATGAAGAACGCTATATTATCTTGGAGTCGGTTATAAAAACCCGTGCGTTTTATAATGATAAGCTGGATATCATCAATGACTTTTACTTTGGTTATGATCAGCCCAACTGCTGGCAGGCAGTAGAAAGGGATAGAGGGTTTGCAAGTCATATAGCGGTTATTGCGGCAACAGATGGACTGAGCTGGAAGAAGTTCAACAACGGAAATCAATTCCAAGTTGGGGACATCGTTGATGGTAATGAGCCATTAACAGTAGTGATGAAGGCGTGTAGTCATAATGTAACTCTGTTAAAGAGATTAATTATAGTTGTAAGTCAGGTAGTTGTCAACATCCATGCAGAAAAAGAATCCCCCCTATACCGTCATCTTTTAGAGACTCTTCGTTTGGAAGACTGGGAGAAGCTGGTCCACTTTTCACATCATATCTTAGGTAGAGCAGACTTTGATCAGAGAGAACTAAAACCACGCGCTACTTTTACAGATGCGAGGGGAACTTACAACGTAGATTTAATTTTAGAGTGGGTATCAAAAAACACACTCCCAGTGTCTGACCTTCCGGTTGAAAGTTTAAGTAATTTTTTGAGTTTTGATACCTGGGGAGACACTGGTGCAAAACCCTCATCAAACCTCAAGCATCTTCTTGAAGATCCTGTCCATCTTAAGAGAGTTCATTTAGCAAACCTAGAACAACCTGTTATCTTGACCAATTTTAACATAATAGTTGATGGAGTCCACCGCTTAAGTAAAGCTGTATATGAGGGGCACCCTACAATAAAAGCCATTTATATAGATCAGTCAATTCTGGAAACATTCAAAATAGATAGAAAATTTAGAGAAAAACTCTCTTCTATAATACCTGACGCGCCAATACCTGATATTCGTCTTTATTTACCAAAAGAACGCTTACCGAAAGACCCTATAAGAAGAAGAGATATCCTTGAAGACTATTTTTCTGACCAGCTACCTACTGCTACTTATCGAGACAATGAATGGGAAGTTTTGTTAGAGAGGCCAGCTTCCCCTTATGGGTGTTATCAGCTTGATCCTGAAATTCGAGAAGGCCTTACCTGGTGGGAGAGAGGAACCCGTATTAGAGATATATCTTTTGCTCACCGCTTTTTAAAAGGCGGATTATTGGCCATTGAAGATCAGTGGATGCCATTGTCATGGAGTCGTTGTTTTCAAAGACTCGGCTCTGTACCTAAAGAACTTATATTATTACATCTTGACGATCATAAGGATATGATGTCTCCACGCATTGGTAAACGCTTAGATGGTGAACTGGTTGATTATATAACTGGAAAACATGTTTCTTTTATGAAGCCTGAGACTATCGAAGAAGCAATCCTAAGTGGTTCTATTGGAAAAGGGAGCATATTAACACCTCTTATCCATAAGGTTGATAAAATTCACGTTAGGCATTTAAGCTTTCGTCCAAACGGTGGAGAAACATTTAAAATAGTTACTTCTCTTGGCAGAGATGATGTTTTGTCTCCTATATCTAATAGGCTGGAAATCCATTTAGATCAAAAACCTTGGGATATTCTAGGTAGTAGCTCGAGTTATGTTGTAACATCTGATGAGGATGTGTGGCTGACTAGATTACCGGATGATTTGCCAATATTACTGCATATTGATATGGATTTTTTTAATGACCGTTTTGATGGAGATGGAAACTGGGAAAGAGACCTCAGGAGAACTCATAATGCTAATGTTAAAGAACAAAAAGCAATAGCTGATAGAGTCTTTCAGGCGTTAGAAAAACAGCAACTAGAAAAACGTATTATAGATGTTTGTATAGGGATATCGGCTAGTTTCTACCCGTCCGAGTATTGGTCAACGATGGTGCCTTATGTTATACAAAAATGTAGGAAACTTGGTATTGTGGATAACGCTGTCTAGCTAAGAAAAATCAAACTCTCTGAATATTTGTGCATAAAAACTCCATGATACGGCTGAACCCTCCCGTAGAAAAAATTTCAAAGACTTGTCCATTTTACCACGTACGAGTTTCATGTGAGATGTTCAAGAGTTATCTCTTGGGAAGGAGAACTACCAATGTGTTGAATAGTAGTTAGTCTATTCAAGTTTAGATGATTTTTTATAGGTTATTATGTTTGGCAATCTTGATTTTCCTTAGCAATTTTCGAAGAGAACTCTTTTTCTCAAGATAATCCCTCTCTCTTTCTATAAAAACATGCTGGGAAAACTGATACCGACGGCGAATCCGCTAGTTTATAGGCTGCCGTTTTTTTAGTATTTCCTAAAACTGAATTTAGGTCGTGTAATCAATTAGTTTGACATTTTTGGTTAGAATGTTTGAAATTCAGGAAGAAGCTTAAGGAAAAAGGCTGTCTTACTGTCATTTCGTCAAAATTAAACCATCATAACCCAATAAGCCATGACAAAGATGTCTACAAAGAACGACACCTCATTGATAATTTCTTCTCCAAACTTAAGCCATATAGGGCTATCGCAACGGGCTGTGATAAAACTGCACAAAAATTCCTCGGAGTAATCTGAATAGACAATGCTATCAGGAATCAATTTACGCTCAATTATGGAAGGTAAAGGTGATGAATATCTAGAATGATCTTTGTATAGAAACGACCTCCGCGTTTCAGCAAGCCAAATACAGAGATTTTACCACCAGCTCCTCGACCACGTTTCCCTTTGCGTGTTCCAGCAAAATAGGATTCATTAACTTCGATTTCACCATCAAAAACCTCACGGGATTCCCTCTCCAGCTGGCAAGCAATAATTGCTCGTAATCTTTGAAAGTAATAAGCTTCTGTCTTACGGGTTATCTAATAATGCCGATGAATATCTCGCAGTCGTACTAGCTATAAAATAGCCCTAGAAGATTATTCTGAATCCGCATATTTAATCGACTCTTACCCATCCCTTCCGTATAACTCCTCTGCCTAAGATTAGCATCCTTTTTCAATCTACAGATGAAAATTATTAAAATTTAAACTTTATTTTGGGGTGATGTCTGGCCTATTCGTGAATAGGCAAGAACCTTTATTATGGAGAAAATATAATGAGTGCCACACAATTAAAAAAATCTACGGCGTCTTTAACGAAGGATTGGCGTGACAGAGGTCAGCAAGCATTGAGACAGCGTTCCATAGAAAACCCAGTGTTGCAGAGAGCGAGAGACAATCTTGATGGTAAAGCGGGTTTGATAATAACTAGTTATGATAAAATGCACCATCGGCATAATCGTTCGTAATTTTCATACTTAACCGATTCTAACCAACACCACTGTGAGAGGTTAAGTGGTGGTGTTGGGCTTCTTACCTACCAAACAAGGTGAAATTTAAAAAATGCAATTATCCGTTGAGCCGAGAATCACTTCGTTTTTGCTTAAAGTCGCTTCGCGTTGTAATTTAAATTGTGACTATTGTTATGTTTTTAATAATGCAGACCAAACGTGGCGTTCTCAACCACCTCTGATGTCAGCCTCAATTCGTCGGGCCTTTTCACAAAGGCTAGCAGAGTACTGCCAATACAAAAACTTAGAAAACTGCTTAGTTATCTTTCATGGTGGAGAGCCTTTGCTCATGAACGTCAATGATATTGTTCAAACAGCAGAATGGATTCGCCAAGCCGTTCCTGCCTCGACAAAGGTTGATTTTACGATACAGACAAATGGTGTTTTATTAAATAAAGAAAAATTAGAAAAGTTAAGTGCAGGTAATATTGGTATATCAATCAGCTTGGACGGTCCAAAAAGCGCCAATGACCTTCATCGGCTTACCCATAAGGGGAAGTCAAGTTTTGATAAAACCTTACAAGCCTACGATTTACTTAAGCATCATCCTGATATTTTTACGGGCGTGCTGGCTGTTGTTGATGTAAGAACAAAACCAAAGGACCTTCTGGATTTTTTTAGTGGTATTGGTGTTTCTAGTCTTGATTTCCTTCTCCCTGATTCTAGCTATAACTCCCACCCACCTCTGCGGGATGAAAATCCTAATATATATAGTGACTGGCTTATTGAAGCTTTTGATTTATGGATTAACAACTACCCACACATTAAACTTAGAACATTTGAAAGTTTGATATCAACTTTATTAGGACAACAGTCAGGTACTGATTTTTTTGGCTTTGGGGATGTTAGCCTTCTGGGTATCGAGACAGATGGCACTTACCACGATTTGGATGTGTTAAAAATTACCAAGGAGGGACAGTCCCACCTGGGGATGAATATTATCAGTCACTCAATCCTAGAAGCTTCTCTAAGTCCTAAAGTCCACCTCCACAGAAAATTATTGTCTTTTGACGGATTATGTAACACGTGCAAGGAATGTTCTGTAGTTGAAGTTTGCGGTGGAGGCTCTGTGCCTCACCGCTTTAACGGAGAAGATTTTGACAATCCTACAATTTATTGCCAGGAAATGCTAACCTTGATTCCTCATGTACAGAAAGTATTGACTCACCTATTAAATACCGATGAAGAAATTGTTACTTTGCCCAATAAAAAAAACCTTGATGTTGATGTTGATGTTTTAAATTACAATACAGCTTCTAACAATAACATTGACTTTAAAAAGATTTACAATTTATGGGGAGAAAAAAGCACGCAGCAGTTTTCTTCTGCACTTGAGTACGTTGCACAACGTGTGCCTGAGTATAGTGGGGTTGTAAAGAAGATACAGTCTGCCTCAGAGGAAAATTTTAGAAGAATTTCCATATTACCTTCTGTGCACCTTTGGGCAACAGTTACACTCAACAACAAAAAAAATATGTTGCTATTTGATCTAGATGAAAAACCTGTTCATTTTGAGCCAAGCTACTTGATACATATCGAGAACCATTTTTTGAGCTTTCTTGATGATACTTTCTTAGTACACCAGGATGATCCCTGGTTAAGATTGCCTTTTGGTAGTAAAATTCACTTTGAAGACCCCATGTTTTTGGAAGAAGGAAAGAAGGTTTTGTATGAGTCGTTAGAGATTATTAAAGACTATAACCCTTCTCTTTTAGAAGAAATGAAACTTATTTCCCCTGTAATCCAATTTATCCGTGATCCGGCAGCCCATCCTGATAAACTTGTTTCATTTAGTGATAATGTCGTTCCTGGTGCTTTGTACGTTTGTATGCGTCAAGGTTCTGATTTAGCTGATCCTTACGATATAGCTGACTCACTTATCCATGAATACCGCCACCAAAAATTGTATCTTCTAGAACATTATGGCCCTGTAATTGTAAGCGACTTTCCCTATGTAGAATCGCCTTGGCGCGATGAAAAAAGACCTGTTTCGGGTTTATATCACGGGGTTTTTGTGTTTCATGAACTTGAGAAATATTGGAGATACCTGTCCAATCACCCTACCGCAATTGCTTCGAAAGCAAAAAATACAAATTTGGCTAGTAGAAGTATGCTTGAAGAAGGGATTGAGACACTCACTTCATGTCAACTAACGGATATGGGAGATGTACTTCTTAAACATTTCTCGCATGTACTCCGAGAAGCTTAATAAGCGAAAATTACAATGAATTTTTATTTATGGGATATAATGCCGTGGGCATATTTACCACACTCAGCCAAGGTTGATTTTGCTCTGTTAATAGCTGGAATAAAACCAAATCTTCGCGTTATTCTGGATCACCCGGCGGAGGTCTACTCCCCCCTGAAAAACTTGTTAAAGAGCCATATAGTACACAATCACAATGATGTTCTTTACATTGCAGATAATCTAGAAGTTGTGAGGAAACTTGTGAAAATTGATAATGATCATATGCCTCATGAAATTGAATTTGGGTGTTTGTTAGGTTATCCTAAATGTTGTTCGGAAAAAATTAAGGTTATAGGTGAAAGTGATATTGACACTTACAATGACGATTTTAATCAAAAAGTGGAGAGATTTTCTTTACTCGACATATCTCTATATAACCATGGGATTGGGCTTATTAGTCATGTTCCTTGCTCTATAGATTGCGAACCTTCTCTCAGACAGGCCCACCAATTTTACCAATCTCTCAGGATTACAGTTGGTTCTAAGAAGTTTTGCGTTTGGCGTAATGAGATTATTAATTATTTTTCACAAAATGAGTATAATCACCCTTATAAAATTGAGAAAGTTTTTAGACGGTGAACCAGGTTATCAGATTTCGTATTGCCATTTGTAAGCTTTCAGGGGTCTTAGTCCGCAGCAGCGATAATATTGGAGAGTTTTAGGAAGGTATTTTGCTTTCGCGGCCTGCACTGCACGTTAGGAAGAGGGATAGAATCCTCTCCATAAATTCATTGACCCTTTGAGACCAG
>CAIVFQ010000031.1 GCA_903905285.1 uncultured Alphaproteobacteria bacterium | reverse complement strand
GCCTGCGGGATTTTAAAGAGGAAACGTTGCGCTTTCTCACAACGCCAGGAGTGCCATTTACAAACAATCAATCAGAGCAGGATATCCGCATGATCAAGGTCAAACAGAAAATCTCTGGAGGATACAGAACAACCCGAGGAGCCGAAGTCTTTTGCCTAATTCGAGGCTTTCTCTCAACGAGACGCAAACAGGGGTTTAATATCTTTCATGCCATCCTAAATCCTCAGTTCTGCCCACAATAAACCTGGGTAGTTACCATAAAACAAAGTGTGAATATGGGAGCAATTATGGCACGAAACAGTTTGGATGAAATTTCAGAATGTGAAGGAAAATATTACGTTAAGACTTTGCGACCAGGAACAATGAGGTAGGTATTTACTCCTTGCGTGCCACTATAGCTGGTTCGATTAGAATGAGCACAAGAGGCTCAAGAGTCGAGGGGCGGAGCATACTGATGTATGAGTACCGCATATCTCGATGGGCAACGCTGTAATCATTTTATAGGGGGACCGGCTATATGTAATATGGACGGGCTTTGTGCAAGCTCTTCTTCAAGATCAAAATGGTCCTTTAGACACCAATTCCGGATTGGGTTGGGAAAATTGATAGATATACGCAACGCGTTTATAGGAAATTTGACTTAGAGAGTATGATCAACTAAATTTTGGGCATAATACGCCCGTTTGGGGCTCTCCCCGCCAATCCACACACAACACGACTCTCCCTGTACCCCAAAACCTTTCAGTCTTCGGACATGTCTTTCCACAGGCTTCCAAACCTGCGGAAATTCAGCTAAAGTCTCAAAACCGGTCTCAAGACTCTACCCCAGGCAATTCCCTTGCTCTTTAAAAAACAAGAAAAGGGTTTTATATACCCCATCGCGCACCCGACTCATCTCAGGTGTAACTAAACCACCACCAACAGAATACCCTCGAAAAAGTTAAAAAACGGTTAAAGACAATCACTTCGCACAACATCCCCTAATGGATCGAACGTCCTAACAATACTTCATCTTTTTTTCTTGGCTGAATTTGGAAAAATATATACCATCCAAAAGTGATGGCTGATTTGAAATTAAGATCCTTGTGTTCACAAAGGTTTGGGGGGGGACGGTTCGACCGGTACCCTTACCTATCAGCTTTTATTTTAGGGGGTGTTGCCAGCCTGGCCTTTGCGCCCTTACATCTTTTTTTCTTACTTGTCCCTTGTTTCTTAGGACTATTAACCCTCATCGAAAATAAGTCTCCTAAACAAGGATTACGTCTTGGTTGGGCATTTGGTTTCGGGCATTTTATAGGCGGTCTGTATTGGATTCATTTCGCTTTTGAAACAGCAAACTTAACCTATTTCGGCCCTTTAGCCGTTGTCGGCTTGGCAGGGTTGTTAGCCATTTTCCCAGCCCTTGTTTGTGCGCTGACTGTTCTATGGTCTTGCGATCGTTTTTCGACAGTGTGGATATTTTCAAGTCTGTGGGTTTTAATGGAATGGCTGCGAAGCTATATATTGACGGGTTTTCCGTGGAATTTAATGGGCTATACCTGGACGATCAGCATGCTGCAATCAACAGCTTGGATTGGTATTTATGGCTTATCACTCATAACTGTTTTGGCTGCCACCAGCCTGTACAGCCGATCCTTCAAAATGGTTTTAAGCTTTTCCCTTGTCATTGCCAGTCTGTGGGGGGCGGGTCAATATCGCCTGTCTCACGCCCCCTTTCTTGAACATAAAGATATCAACATTCGTTTGGTGCAAGCGTCTATACCCCAACAGCTAAAATGGCTACCGCAAGAACGGGTTAAAAATCTTTTATTGTACTTAAATCTTTCTCACTTACAGGCCGAACGGCCTTTAAAAGCCATTATTTGGCCAGAGGCAGCTGTGACTATTCCCTTAAATCAGGACCTTTCTTTAGGGGAACCCTTAAAAAAAGTCATTCCTGAAAATGGGGTTCTTATTACCGGCGGCATTCGTGTGCTTCATGAATCAGATGACAGGCCCTTTGTTTTTAATTGTTTATATATGTTGAATGATCAAGGAAAAATCATTGATAGTTACGACAAGCATCATTTAGCACCCTTTGGCGAATATGTACCGTTTAAAGATCTTATAGGCCTTGAAAAGCTAACATACGGTAGTCTTGATTATCGGGCAGGCCCAAAACCACGCGTTTTAAGCAGTCCCTATTTGCCGCCTTTCCAGCCCTTAATTTGTTATGAAGGAATTTTCCCCCAATTGGTTCTGGGGGGAGATTTAAGGGCACAATGGCTCTTAAGTTTAACGAATGACACCTGGTTCGGACAAAGTTTTGGCCCTTATCAACATTTGGCAATTGTCTGTGTCAGGGCGATTGAACATGGGATGCCCTTGGCAAGGGTTTCTAATAATGGTATCTCAGCCGTTGTTGACCCTTATGGCAGAGTTTTGCATCAATTAGGCTTGAATCAAGTGGGATATATCGATTTTACGTTGCCACAGGCTTTATTACAGCCAACGTTTTACAGCCAGTGGAGAGAGGTTCCTTTTATTATTATGGTTATTCTTAGTTTATTTATAGGGTACGTATGCCGGACGAGACGAAAAAGAAATTAACAACGAAACTACAAGTTGATTCTGTTGATGTGCATATTGGAAATTATTTAAAAAAAGGCGCTCTTTTTTGGGGATGACTCAACAAGAGCTTGCGAAAGATTTAAAAATTAGCTTTCAGCAGATTCAAAAATACGAGAAAGGCGCAAATCGTATTTCCCCCAGACGTTTTCTAGAGTTAAGCGACGCGTTAAAGGTTCCTGTTCAATATTTTTTCGAAAATATGAAAGAATATAGAAGCAGCTCTTATCCTGGCCTTTCCGAAATTTACGCTGACTATGTGTATTCTGATGACAAGTCAGAGCTTAAAGAATTGATCAGTTCTTTTACAGCTATTAATCAACCTTAAGCTCGGCATCAAATTTTAGGTTTGGTAAAAATGTTATCTAAAATCCAAACGGTTGCTTTGCTTAAAAAAGAAAAAAACATCACGATAAGTAAGGCATGATCCCCTGCTATAGATAGTCCCCTATACCTTAATCAATTGTTGCGCCGCCACCAGAATATCACGCGCCAAGGGGGCCGCAACCTTACCACCCCCACCACCATGTTCAACCACCACGGTCACCGCAAAACGTGGATGATCAACAGGCGCATAGCCCACAAATAAAGCATGTTCCCTCAGATGATAAGGCCGATCATTGTGGGTGTTTTGGTCACGTTGTTGCTGGGTGATACTGGCAACCTGGGTGCTGCCTGTTTTACCGGCCATTTGTTTTTCTGAATCTAAAATACGGGCGTTATAGGCGTTACCCCGTGGGTCGTTAACAGCACCCGTCATACCTGCCTTGATAAGGTTTTGAAAGACCTCTGAATGGGGTAAAGGGGTTTGAGCAGAAAGAACTGTATTTTTTAAAAGATGCGGCTGTATGGGGCGCAGTCCATTCGCCAGCATCGCCGTCATCTTGGCTAATTGGAGGGGTGTTGCCAAAATAGCCCCCTGACCAATCGATATATTAATCGTCTCGCCAGCCGTCCATGGTTGTTTTTTCATTAGACGTTTCCAATTTTTGTTAGGCACAAGGCCCGACTTTTCAGAAACCAATTCAATGCCCGTTAGCGACCCCAAGCCAAATTCTTTCGCCATCTCTGCCATGGCATCGACACCCAGCGTTGTCGCCAGATTATAAAAATAGACATCGCACGATTGGCTAAGCGCTGGTTCAAGGGTCATATTTCCGTGACCGCCCGTGCGCCAATTCCAACAATGGAACCGATGGTTATAAAAATCATAATGGCCGGGACAATGAAACGATGTTTGGGGATTAACCACACCTTTTTTTAAAGCAGCCAAGGCAACAATCATTTTGAATGTGGAACCCGGCGAATATTGCCCGCTAATAATTTTGTTATTTATGGGTCGATGGGGGTTATCAATCAACGATTTCCATTGTGTTTTACCAATGCCATTTGTAAACAAATTTGCATCAAAAGCAGGGTGAGAAACCAACGCCAAAACAGCTCCCGTCCACACATCTAACACCACAGCAGACGCGCTTTGAGCCGTTTGCAAAATCTCACCTACAGCCTTTTGCAATGGGGAATCAAGGGTTAAATGTAAATCTTGGCCCTTAATACTTTCGACGGTATCTAAAACTCTAACCACCCTTTGGCTGGCATTAACCTCTAGGCGTTTTAACCCAGGTTGACCCCGCATCTTATCGTCTTGATGTTTTTCAAGACCCGTTTTCCCAACTTTAAACCCAGGAATTTCTAATTGGTAATTAGCCAAGGCTTCCTTTTCCGTGACCGAACCGACATAGCCAACCACATGGGCTGTTTGCTGAGGGTGGGGGTAGAAACGACTTTGGTTTTTTTCAATCAAAATGCCTGTTAAATCAGGGGCATGAAGTTCTAATGTTGCCAATTCATCCCAGCTTAAATTTTCTTTTAGCAATAACGCAAAAGCCTTGCGTCGTTTTTTAAGTTGCCCAGTTACACGTTCCAAAGTTTGGGCATCGATATCGATTAAAGATTTCAAACCTTCCAATAAATTTTGAACTTCTTTTGCCTTGGACAAATTAATCAGACAGCGATAGGTTGTCTGGTTGCCAGCCAACAGAACGCCTGATCGATCAAAAATCTCGCCCCTAGCTGGTAACAGATCAAGCGATTGGATGCGGTTTTTATCTGATAAAAGTTGGTAATGCTGGCTGTTCAAGACCTGCAATACATACAATCGCCCCACTAAGCCAAGCGCTAACCCCCCTTGAATGCCACCCAAAATAAGGCTGCGGCGTGTGAAGAGCTGTTGTTGTTCTTTATCTTTCATGAAACGACTGTATAGGCTTTTTTATCGGTCAAGGATTTCATAATACAGTATGCAGTCCACAATACAAATTTTGTCTTCATAAGACGTAAGGGCGATGAAAAAAACAAGACAAATAATTTGTTAGATGGTTTCGTGAGATATTTTTTAGCTCTTCAATTAAATACCTTGCAATAAAGACAGATGATTATCACATATGAAACGTTTGTTTTTAACACATAAAGGATAATCGTAACTACCCAGGTTGGGAAAGAAAAAAGTGTTTAAAGTTTTGTTCAAATCATTCATAAGTTTTGTATGGATAAAAAAGATAAAGAGATAGAAGCCCTCAAAGAAGAGATAGTCGTACTCAAGGCAGTTATTGTGG
>CAIVFQ010000030.1 GCA_903905285.1 uncultured Alphaproteobacteria bacterium | reverse complement strand
ACCTATTCACCAGACTTAAATCCTATCGAGCACTGCTGGCATACCCTCAAATCCATCCTCAGACCTTTGGTGCAACAAAATACAGAAAATCTCCAAGACCTCATCGGAAAATGCCTATTAACTATCTAGAAAAATACTATAAAAAAAAAATCATTAGATTGCAAGGTTAATTTTCCATAAAACCCTCTTTCATTCTCCAAGCTTACACAATGTAAAATGGCCTTCAATTAGCTCCGTAGGCAGGCGCTGTATAAATGAAATGGCAAGAAAAGGGTGGGTTTTATGTTATCTGTGAATGATGCACACCAATCGACTTTCGAGTCGATACCTTTATCAAAAGATGAAAAAAAGGCCGTTGCCATTGTTTTGACCGGCAACTTTCTTGAATACTTTGACTTAATGTTGTTTAGCCACCTGGCCTTCGTGGTGACCCCATACTTTATGCCGAAAACCGACCCTGTAGTGGCAAAAATGTTGGCCATTTTTGCTTTTTCATCATCTTTTGTTATTCGCCCGTTTGCTGCTTACTTTTGGGGATACATAGGGGATAATTTTGGCCGAGTCGTCGTTTTAACCTACACCACCCTGATCATGGCTGTATCGTGCATATTGATTGCAAATATTCCCCCATTTGTTGAATGGGGATATTACGCGACATTACTAATTATTGGATGCCGAATCTTACAAGGCTTTAGCTCTGCCGGAGAAGCCAAGGGGGCAGAAATCTTTGTGGCGGAAGTTGTCCCCCATTTCCCTAAGATTTTTCTAGCCTCTGCTATGGTTCCCATTACCTGTGACTTAGGGGGGCTTATGGCAACCTTATTAGGAAGCTTATGCCTGTCGATTGACCCCGTTGATGGCTGGAGAACTTGTTTTTATATTGGCGCCGCGATTGCTTTCTCGTCGTCTATCTCTCGCAGAAAGCTAAAAGAAACGAAGGAATTTTTAGACCATATTAAAGGGCTAAAACCAAAGCCAAAAATATGGGAACGTTACTTTGAGCGACGTAACTTTTTTTCTCTGATGGGTCTCAACATGATCTGTCCTACTGCCTTCTATTTTGCTTACAGCTATGGCAGTGACCTTTTAAAAAACAAAGCCGGCCTGGAAGCAAATCTGATTTTATTTAGTAACTCGTTGTTGCTTTTGATTGAGATTTTTTTTCTGTGGGGGTGTGCTCGTCTAGCTTATCGTTATAATCCCTTTCATATTTTGAAAGTACGAACGGTATCTTCGTTCATTTTGATCCCTTGTTGTTTTGGTTTATTGTGGGTTAGTCCGACTCACGCAACTATTTTCTTAGCTCAGCTTGTGGTGTTATTATCAACCGCTAGTTTTGATCCTGCTACTCCGATTGTTATCCGTTCCTTTGGCATACAGTCCCGTTTTTCCCGATACTCTAAAGCCTGGGCTTTTGCTAAAGCGTTTATGTACTTATCAACGGGTTATTTAACCTACTGGTTAGATAGTTTGTTTGGAATGTGGGGAGTTTTGGGTCTTCTGATGATGTTTTCAAGCATCTTTTTGGTTTCATTGTATGCGTTTGTCCCCCAAGACAAAATGCTGTCAACTTACATAGCCATTCAAAAGAAAAAAGCGATAGACTTCGAAGATATTGGCGATTTAGAAGATCCTTCCCAGACTTATAGTCAAAAACAACATTTAAGAAAATGGATGAAAGATCATCACGTGTAACCTACTCAACAGTCACTGACTTCGCCAAATTCCGGGGCTGATCAATATCCGTCCCCTTATGCAAAGCCGCATAGTAAGCCAGCAATTGAACAGCAACAGTGTAAACAAACGGACTTGTTAAGCTTGCCACCCTTGGCAAAACAATCATTTCTAGTGTTGATTTGTTGGTAACCTGTCGATGAACATGCTCAGCACCAATTTCATCAGTCAAAATAATCACTTGCGCATTACGGGCCAGAACTTCCTGCATATTCGACAGGGTTTTTTCAAACCATTCATCATAAGGCGCCAACACAACAACAGGCATTTGACCATCAATCAGGGCGATAGGGCCATGTTTCAGCTCACCCGCCGCATACCCCTCCGCATGGATATAAGATAATTCTTTCAGCTTCAGGGCACCCTCTAAAGCAATCGGGTATTGTAACCCACGCCCCAAATAAAGGGCATGCTGTGCCTGGGCCAACTTTAAAGAAACGTGTTGATATGTCGATTGATCGTTCAAAACTTCACTCACAAGTCTTGGTAACAGCCTCAGTTCCTGACACAGGTCTTGATTGTGATCCCCCTTCAAATAAAGACCCAACCCTAATAGATTAACCAATTGTGCTGTAAAAGCCTTGGTTGAGGCCACGCCAATCTCAGGCCCCGCCAAGGTATGAAAAACCTGATCACTTTGCCTGGCAATTGAACTTTCCGGCACATTAACAATGGCCAGTGTTTTACAATTATTTTGTTTAACCAAACTTAAAGCTGCCAACGTATCAATTGTTTCACCCGATTGTGATAAAAACAGATAAAGGGCTTTTTTATCTAAGCAAGGTTGGCGATACCGAAATTCAGACGCAATCTCCACCTGTGTAGGCACTTGAAAATATTTTTCAAACCAATATTTCGCCACTAACCCAGCATAATAAGACGTTCCGCAGGCAATAATAAATACCTGGCTAATTGATCCAGGATCAAGCTTAAGATCAGGCAAATCGATGGCTGTGCCTTCTACCCCAATAAGTGATTGAATGCTATCGCTAAGAACAGCTGGCTGTTCAAAAATCTCCTTCAACATGAAATGGCTGTAATCAGCCTTGGTAACAGCCGCTGCTGATAACTGGCTGGGGCGCCAAATTCTCTCAACAGGCTGGGCGTCACTGTTATAAAGGTGTGTTGAAAGACCCGTTTCTGTTTTTTCCAAAACAGCCACATCCCCTTCATCCAAATAACAAAGCTGCCGCACCCAACCAACCAAAGCCAAGGCATCAGAGGCCACAAACAATTCATCTTGATGGCACCCCACAACCAGCGGACTCCCCCGTCGTGTTGCAATCATCAGGCTTGGATAATCACGAAACAAAATGACCAGGGCAAAGGCACCCTGTAATTGCTGAAGTGTCTGCTGAACGGCCTGAAGGGGTGATAATTTGTTTTTCAGAAAATCAGCAATCAGATGAACGACAACCTCAGTGTCTGTCTCACTTTCAAAGGTTACGCCCTTTGCTTGAAGCGATTGCTTAAGAACAGAAAAATTCTCAATAATACCATTATGAACCACAGCCACGTCTGGGCTGCTGTGGGGATGGGCGTTGGTGATGTTAGCAGCACCATGGGTTGCCCAACGCGTATGCCCAATACCAATAGTCCCCTTTAAAGGGTTATCGTTCACCAAGGCCTTAAGATTTTTTAACTTGCCCGCAGCGCGCCGGCGATCAATTTTCGAGTCATGAACAGTCGCAATCCCCGCAGAATCATACCCGCGATACTCCAGACGCGATAACCCCTCTAATAATTTTTCGGGTAATAAATTTTCAGAAACCGATTGAGAACTGAGAATACCTAAAATGCCACACATGAGCTTTGATCAAATGAAAGAAACGTTAGGTGAAGTATAGAAGAGTTTGCCCACAGAAGGTGTGACAAAATATAACAAAAAAAACCCGCGCTGGATAGCGCGGGTTTCGGTAAAGACTGAATCCTATAGGTTATAAACCCTAAAGATTTAGAATTTGTAACCTACACCAATTTTCATAGCATGTTGGCTGGTTTTGAAGTTGTGGTTAACACTGGTGCCGTTGATACCTGTGCCATCAGCCAAGGTAGCGGTACCATGGGTAAGACTTAATTTTGGCCCAAACAGGTATGAGTACTCAGCACGGATAAACATGTTCTTGCTGACGAAAACTTCAACACCAACACCAGGAGCGAACTGGATGCCTGTTTTGTTTTTAGTTTGAGTCTTTCTCTCTTCAGCAATTTTAGCCTGGTCAGCACCTGGTACCGCTGCAGCGACATCATAGTAACCACCATTCGGTGCAACAGAGGCTTTCCATTTTCCAGCCTCAACAGCCAAACGAATGTAAGCTAATGTATTTGGCGTGATCATATAACCTAAGCGAGCAGCCAAACCGTAGTAGTATTTGTGCTCTAATTTAGCTTTCCAATAACCGACGCGCTTCCCAGAAGAACTGTCATCATAAGGTGAGAATGATGTTGTATCAAGTCCACCATAAATTTCACCACCAACATACGCACTGCCACCAACAACAGCACCGTAACCAGCAAACAAACCGAATAAGCCAGCAGCTTTGCCACCATCAGATCTAAAAGACTGAGCGTATTCAGAAGCAGGATTTACGCCCACGTTCTTCCCACCCTGGTTTTGATAGTCATATTTCGCATTAGTTTGTGCAACACCGGCGCTGGCGCCAAGGTAGAAGCCATTACTTGCATTCGCAACTGACGTGCCAAGAGCAGCAACTGCCAATAAAGCAACTGATAAATTTTTCATGTTAACTCCTTAAATATAGTAAACGGATAAAATTAAAATTTCCGTTATCGTTATGAGTTAACTTTTATAGATTTGCACGAAATTAACAATTTATTTGACCATCTTCTAAACTCAATTTTTAAGGGACTGTGGCAAAAACCGCACATAATTATTCGAGAAAGACATACAATACCTAATGGATTTTGGAATATGGATTCGAAAATAAGACCTGAGTGTCCGGAGTGTACACATGCTACATGAGGACGCGAAGTGCCGAGATTTTCGGAAAACAGATTTCGAAAGACGAAGGTTATAAAGCCCAACCCAAACATGGGACCCTTACCATTCCTTGAGAATCCCGTAGTTTCTCTTAAACTAAAAAACAGAAACCCTCTCACAAATAGCCCAAAACAATGTCTAAAAGAACATCACCCTTAACAACCGCCAAAATATTAAAACAACTCGAAATGTTATACACGCTGGCTTTATCTGAAAAAAATCTAAACCTGGCACTGAAAATCAAAGAGCTTCAGGCCCGTTCTTTAGGGCTTTTTCAACAATCGGACATCCCAAATATTTCAACGGTATCCGACGACCATCTTCAAAAACTGATCAACCAGCTAGAAACCGAATGAACGTCTCCACCAGCTGACTAATGTTTTCTGGCTTTGAGCCACCGGCTTGCGCAAGGTCAGCCCTACCGCCGCCACCCTGGCCACCCAAAATCTCAGCCCCTGCTTTTACCAACTTAACAGCATCCACGCGATCGGTTAAATCAGGGGTAACACCAATAACCAAGGCTACTTTATCGTCCACAACACTGGTCACAATGACAAGGCCCGACCCAAGGGTTTGCTTATAACGATCAACCAACGCCTTCAGGTCATGGGCCGGAACACCCTTTAAATGGTGCACCATTGCCCGATACCCTTTTATCTCAACCAGCTCAGCTTTATCAGATTCACCTTCCAAAAGGGATTGGCGCTTGATGTCTGTTAATTGCTTTTGCAACTCAACAACTTGTTTGCGACTCTGTTCGCGTTCCCCGCTTAATGTTTGCTGAGTGTCATTTAAAAGGGCAAGAATGGCAGTCCCTGTGATGGCCTCAATACGACGAATACCCGCCGATACGCTGCTCTCCCCCGTAATTTTGAACAAGCCAATATTCCCCAACCGCTCCACATGGGTCCCCCCGCACAATTCAACGGAATCAGCCATACTAACCACCCGAACTTCATCGCCATACCGTTCCCCAAACAGGGCCAAGGCGCCTTCCTGTTCCACAGCTTGATCCGGCGTCATAAGGCGCGTAAATGTGGGTTGGTTGTCCAAGATCCTTTGGTTAACGGCTTTTTCAACCTGTTTCATTTCGTCCACCGTAACAGGGCGGGGATGCGTAAAGTCAAACCGCAACCGGTCAGGCGCCACCAACGATCCTTTTTGCGCCACATGTTTGCCTAAAGTCTGACGTAAAACAGCATGCAATAAATGGGTTGCTGAATGGTTCGCTGCTAACTGACAACGGCGATCACGATCAACGCTCAATTTAACGGCTTGCCCCGTTTTCAGCTGACCCTTTTGTATATGCGCCACGTGCACGTGCAGGCTGCCGACTTTTTTCATTGTATCTGTTATGACAACAACAGTGCCTTCCTCCGTGGTCAAAACACCGTGATCCCCCATTTGCCCGCCCGATTCGCCGTAAAAGGGAGTTTGATTGGTTAAGATCAACACATCTTGGCCTTGCTTGGCTTCCTCAACACTATGTTCGTTCACAACCAAGGCACATACTGTTGCCTCAGCCTCGGTCGCTGTGTAGCCTAAAAATTCAGTTGCGCCCAATTCCTGGTAAAAATCAAACCACAATTGCTCATTAACCTTATCGCCCGACCCAACCCAGGCCGCCCGCGCCTTTTGCTTTTGTTCAGCCATGCAGGTCTGAAAACCTTTTTCATCAACCGTACGACCCTCAGCCCTTAAAACATCTTGGGTTAAATCCAGGGGGAATCCAAACGTGTCATATAACTTAAAGGCAACGTCAGCCGGCAACGGTTGCGCCGGAAGAAGGGCAGAGGTTGATTCTTGGAGAAGCTTCAAACCACGCTCTAACGTTTGGCGGAATTTTTCTTCTTCTTGTTGTAAAATTTGTTGAATCAAGGGTTGGGCACGAACCAGTTCCGGATAGGCTTCCCCCATTAACGATACCAAGGTTGGCACCAACCGATACATTAGCGGGTCTTGACTGCCCAGTTTATGGGCATGCCGCATACCGCGACGCATGATGCGGCGCAACACATAGCCACGCCCTTCGTTCGATGGCAAAACACCATCCGCCATTAAAAAGCTAGATGCACGAATATGATCCGCAATCACATTATAAGATTGACGGTTTTTCGGGTTGTTATCCCCCACCAAGTCTTGCGCGGTGGCAATAAGGGTTTTAAACAAATCAACGTCATAATTGTTGTGAACGCCTTGAATAACCGCTGCCATCCGTTCCAGCCCCATGCCAGTATCGATGGACGGGTTGGGCAAATCTGTCCGCTTTCCATCGGCATGCTGTTCAAATTGCATGAACACCAAATTCCATATCTCAATAAAGCGATCACCATCTTGATCCGCTGACCCTGGCACCCCCCCTGGAATTCCCTCACCATGGTCATAAAAAATCTCAGAGCACGGCCCACACGGCCCCGTATCCCCCATTGACCAAAAATTATCTGATGTGGAAATACGCAAAATGCGATCATCGCTTAAGCCTGCAATCTTGCGCCAAAGCTTGGCAGCCTCTTCATCCTCGGCATAAACCGTTACCAACAATCGGCTGGGGTCTAGGCAAAAATGCTTCGTCACCAATGTCCAGGCATGCTCAATCGCTTGTTCTTTAAAATAATCACCGAACGAGAAGTTGCCCAACATTTCAAAAAACGTATGATGACGGGCGGTATATCCAACATTGTCCAAATCATTATGCTTACCGCCAGCGCGCAAACATTTTTGTGCCGTCACAGCCCGTTGATAGGGACGCTTTTCTTTGCCGGTAAAAACATCTTTGAATTGAACCATGCCCGCGTTTGTGAATAACAACGTGGGGTCATTCTGAGGAACCAACGGACTGGAACGCACCCATTCATGATCGTTGTTTTTGAAAAAGTCAGCAAACGTGCGGCGGATGTCAGATAAACTTTGCATAAATTAAAGTACATAAGAAACGTATATACCTAAAGATTAGCCACCTGAACGCTGAATTTCTAGCTATTAATTTCTTGAAGACAGGTTCTCAATGACACACTTTCTAAAACCTGCTACAAAATTTGTAATTCAGCAATAAATTCCCACCCCATGAACACAGCTTCGCGTTTATTCTTTTTGAAAGTTTTCTTTACAGGCTTGATCGTTTATTTTTTAGGTAAAAAACTAGACTTTCAGCTGGTCAAGCAAACTTTACAGCAATTGTCCTACCCGACAGTTTTGTTTGGTATGGTTTGTCTGTGGATAAGTATTGCTGCCGGTGCCAAGCGGTGGCAAGAAATCATCAGCTGTCAGTCTAAAAAACTGCCTTTTTTAGACCTATGGCGCCAAACCACTATTGGTGCATTTTTGAATCAATGCTTACCCAGTTCCGTGGGTGGCGATGTTTACCGTGGATTTATGGCCAAACAACATGGTCTAACAACAGAATGGGCCATTAACAGCACACTCATTGATCGCCTTTATGGTTTAATGGGGTTCGTTTGTTTGGGTGTTTTGGCGATTCCCAGCCAATTTCACACCCTCAATCAAACCTTTTTAGGGCAATCGATTGGCGTCTGTTTGCCTTTAGCGGCGATGGGCTTTATCGCTTTGGCTTTCTTCCACCGCCTGCCCTTACCAAAAAACGCCTTTTTAAATTTGTTGGAAACTTTTTCCAAACGGTTTCACCTAACATCAACAAACCGTCAGCACACCTTGACGATCTTGATCTGTTCGTTGGTCACCACATTAGGGTGTTCTTTGCCTTTGTACTGCATCGCCCTAGACATGAATCTTCCCCTAACCTGGGGTCAAATTGTTGTTTCCCTTCCCTTTATTTTTTTAATAGCCGTGGTCCCTATTTCATTTGCCGGCTGGGGCCTGCGCGAAGGAACAATGGTCGTAACCCTTAGTTTGTTTGGCATTAGCAAAGAACAGGCATTCTCTTTATCGGTTGTGTATGGCCTTGTCCAGCTGCTGGCTGCCTTGCCGGGGTTGATTGTTTGGTTGGCTTATCGTCCATCAAAATCGAAGGGACAATCAGCATGACATCACCTATTCGCTTGCTTGATTCTACCCTTATTAATCAGATCGCTGCGGGTGAGGTTATTGAACGCCCCGCCGCAGCTGTTAAAGAATTGGTTGAAAATTCTGTGGATGCCGGCGCGACGCACATTGAGATTCTTTTGCGTGAAGGCGGCAGAACGCTGATTCAGGTTACCGACAATGGCTGCGGCATGGAACGCGATGATTTATGCCTAGCCGTTGAAAGGCACGCCACGTCTAAATTACCCGAAGGGGATTTATTTAACATAAAAAGCTTTGGCTTCAGGGGCGAGGCTTTGCCATCAATCGGTGCCGTCAGTCGCTTAACCTTAACCAGCCGCACCGCCAATCAAGACACAGCTTGGGAATTATTCATCGAAGGCGGAACAAAAGGCGCCCCCAAAATGGCTGCCCATCCTGTTGGAACCCGCGTCAGCATTCGTGATTTATTTTATGCCACGCCTGTACGATTGAAATTTTTAAAAACCATTAATACAGAGCTATCTCACTGTGTCGACTGTATCAACCGCCTGGCTTTGGCCCACCCCCACGTCAGATTCCTTTTAAAAGAAACTGATCGCGTTTTAATTGATTACCCGTCAAGCCCCAGCCTTGAACACCGAATGAATCAAATTTTAGGGGCTGAGTTTGTCAATAATTCCCGCGCGATAGATGGACAACGCGACAACGTAGGCATTAAAGGCTGGGTCAGCTTGCCAACGTATAATCGCAGCCAATCAACCGAACAGTTTTTGTTTGTGAATAACCGCCCTGTGCGCGACAAAGTATTTCATGCCGCCATTCGGGTTGCGTATCAAGATTTACTAGCCAGCAACCGTTACCCAGTGGTGGTGGCTTATCTAACGGCTGACCCTGACGAGGTTGATGTGAACGTTCACCCCGCCAAGACAGAGGTTCGCTTTCGGGATGCCCAAGTTGTTCGCGGGCTTATTATTAATGCGATTCGGCAAACATTAACAAACCACAGTCAAACGACGTCTTCTCACTTAGGCGATCAAGCGATTGCCGTTTTGCGTTCTCCCAACCCCTCTTACGCGGCAGCTTCTTACCCAAGATTCAACCAATCCCCCCCCTCAATCCTTCGCACCGGCAAGACCTGCGTTTCAAGGATCTATCCACACATCCACGGCACAAGATCTTTATGAAGACTCTGTGCCAGAAACTGCGTGGCCTTTAGGTCAAGCCGTGGGTCAAATTCACAGCACCTTTATCCTAGCCGAAAAGGCTGACAGCCTTGTGATCGTTGATCAGCATGCCGCCCATGAACGCCTGGTGTACGAACAATTAAAACAAAACCTGCATGAAAAAAATGTCGCCAGCCAGGCCGTTTTGTTGCCAGAGGTTCTAACGGTAACAGAAACCGACCTGACCCTTTTGGAACCCCATCTTCCAGACCTAAAAACCCTTGGTTTTGATATTGAAATCTACAGCGGAAATGCCCTGGTTGTTCGCCAAATTCCAGCCTTATTAAGTGGCCTAAAACCCAGCGATTTTATCCATGACTTTCTATCTGATCTTAAAGAAGTGGGCCAAGGAATTACGATAACAGAAAAATTGCACGAAATCTTATCCAGCGTGGCCTGTCGAGGCAGCATCCGCGCCGGGCGTAAATTATCCTTACCTGAAATGAACGCCTTGTTAAGGCAAATGGAATCAACCCTTTATTCAGGGCAATGTAACCACGGCCGCCCCACCTATGTAGAATTAAAAAAAAGCGACATCGAAAAATTGTTTGGACGGCGATGAGAATAGACGCAAGAATTAACTATTAATTAATAAAATAGAGCTACATTCAACTACGTAGGCTCTAAGATTAAAAAATAGGTAAATCAAGTGAGTCCAAAACAGATCTCCCTTATTCTATCAATCCTGGCAGGATCTAGTATCGTAGAGGCAGCCGATGAAATCCCAGCAAAACCCACGAGAAGTCTTTTTAGCTGCTTGTGCTGTTGTTTCTGCTCTGCACCGCCTGAAGAACCTATTAAGCTAACTGAATTCTCTTATATCCCCTCCTCTGTCACCACATTAAAACGGCCATCACCATGTGTTCTTGTCCCGCAAGATGAAGACTCAGAAGAGGAAAAACATTCAACAAAATCACCTTCAGCACATCCCTTAGATTTACATTCTGCTTTAGGGCAGCTTGCAGATGCTATTTCTGATCTTTCCAAACCAGACAATGCCATTCCTGATCTAGACAAGCTTGTTTCTAATATTGTCGTTCATCTTGATTTAAATTTCCCCCCTGAAGTCCTTTCCAAAGACAAAGAGCTTCGGGGCTTGTTGCATGATATAAGGCAGGGCTTAAACGACATAAAAAGTGGTTTTGAATTCTTAAAAGAAAACAATCAAGATCTTGAAACAATTGAAGGACTTAAAAACAATATCCCTTGCTTAACAAGCCTGATTGGAAAAGCCATCGAAATGCCCGATGGATCTGTCAGAGAAACAAAAAAGACACCAGAAAGCATATTTCATTTAGCAAAATCCTCCTTATCTTGCTGTTCTCTTTCAGCAAGAAAAACTGGGGTTGATCTTTCTTGCGTTTTACCTGAGACATTAGAAGATTTTGTCTTAACAAGGCGAACAGACTCCATGACGACGAAAAGGATTCTCTATAACCTTATAAAAAATGCCCTGCTTTATTCACAAAAAGAAGCAGATCCTAGTACAGAAAAAACGGCTGATTCTCCCATCACCCCTTCAACTCCCTCTGTAACGCTTGCAATTGAAACACAGGAAATTGACCACCAATGGATGGCAAAATTTTTAGTCACAGATAGGGGAATTGGCATGTCCGCCAAGTTCATGTCAGAGTCCTTATTTACAGAAGGCGCCCGAGAAGGAACCACGAAACAGAAAGGTTCAGGAACTGGGCTGAACAGTTGCAAAGAATTGGTCGAAAACATGGGTGGAAACATGGGCGCCACAAGCGAAGGTATTGGGAAAGGATCAACATTTTGGTTTACAGTGCCCGTTACCTGTGTGAAAAGTGTTTTCACAAACCCGGCTGCCAGAAAACTGCACAATCAACAACTACGTATGCAAGCACTTCAAGACCTTGCACTTCAAGACACGCAAGTCCTTGTTGTAGATGACAGCGGCGTTTCAAGACAACTTCTTGTGCAACAATGTAAAAGATTAGGCATGAGAAAGGTGAGCGGTGTAGGCACCGTTCAAGATGCGCTTGATTTTACCGCACAGACTCCCCCCTCTCTTGTTTTCATGGACACGAATTTAAATGATAAAGATGGAGTCGATGGCGTAGAACTTACAAAAAAAATCCGTGAATCCACACCACCCCAAAGAAGAATTCCTCGCACTATCTCGATATCAGGTGATGCCCAAACCCCTGAACAGCTTAAACAGAATGGAATGCATGGTTCTTTATCCAAACCATTTGACCAAAAGAGACTTCGACAGCTGTTAGAAGAGCATGCGGAGTTTGCCCTTCAACCCGTCCCTCGCAGCCCCATAACGAAAAAAACCGCTATGCTCTCCCCCTCTCATCCCGAGGAACCTGCAGGCGACACGGCAAATCTTTGACCAGTTGAGTGCACTTCCAGAAGAAAACCACACACCTCTCGGAGGCTCTCAATGACAATTAGGGATATCTTTAATACGAATAATTTATGTAAGATTATCTGTAAATTAACCATTTTTTAATCTTTATCAGCCACACTGAATCTTCAACAGCCTTTAAAATGACAAGGTTATTTTCCATGAAAATTCTGAAAAATGCGCATGTTTTAGTAAAATCCCTTTTGGTTATTTTGCCATTTCTGAATACAACGGCCAAAGCCACCGACGCAGCCGACTTACTCTGTGCACCATTGCCAAGTGTGCCTTGCGCAGGACCAGCGATACTAGAAATTCCACATTTACATGACTTGCCTGACCTATTGGAACAACACCGTCAACCAGACCATCGGCTGTCTGTTTTCTTTGATTTTGACGATACTGTTGCTCGACGAATTTTTCAGATCGGCGGACAAACGATTGAATATTTATCATCACCAGAAATTCAAAGAATGATGAAGCCGCATGTCGATCCTGTCATTGAGGAAATAGCAGCAACAAGAGGAACGAATCTAGCAGAAATAAGCTCTGCCATCACTTGTTTGCGACGAAATCATACGCCTTCCTACCGGTACTCCCCCCTAGAAGGATCATTTCAAAGGAATCTTTTCGAACCCTTAACGGCAATGGGGGCTACGATCAAAATATGTTCTGGTCTTCCTCTTCACAGTGATGCAGCCAAATTACCTTTTATTCTATCTTTAGGGTTAACCCCTGGTGATTATATTCATGCTCACGATAAGGGAGGAACAATGCTGAGTCGCATTTTTGAGATGGCAGAGGCCAACCATACAGTGGTTTTGGTGGATAACAACCCTGACGCTCTAGATGAATTCTCTCAAGGGGCTGGACTTTATTCAATCATGGCCAGAGCACGGGGCAAGGAAGTTACTTTTATTCCTGTTCTTCACACGCAATTTGCGAATTCACTGACCAGAGGCCGAGCCCAAATCGCACAAGAAATTGATTTTGCCATGGAGCTGCATCTGGCAAAACAACGCGAAATGGCTGCCAGCGGTATACACATGCTTCCCCTTGCAGACCGCCCTCCACTTGAGTTCACGCTGCCCGTTCGAAGAAGACCCGTTCAGCCGCACGAACAAATAACAGGGGCGTGAGTTAACAGTCCAAGTATCAACCGGTAAGTTTTAAGCCATCTTTAGGCAGCCTGAAGAAATAGATTCCTTAATTAACTATTAATTAATAGGATAGGAGCATACTCACTCTTAGAATCTAAAATTATTGGACACCCCTAATGGATAAAAGACAAGACCACATTATCCTGTGCTTCATCCTATTTATAACAGTATCTAGTGCTACAAAAGCAAGCAATGAACCCCTCCCCATAAAAAAACCTAAAAGGGGAATTCTGAGTTGCCTTTTCTGTTGTGGTCAAACGCCTGAACCTGAAAAAGAAACAAAACCTCTCTATAATCTTGTTGCCGTTAAAAAAGCAACAAAACCTCTCGATACTGTTGCTGCAGTTAAAAAAGAAACAAAACCTCTTTATACTGTTGCTGCCCTTAAACTTTCTCCCGCCTCAGCAATGCAACCCAGAATTACCAAACGATATTCCGACAGAGAACATATACGTGCACTTGTTGTAGATGACGTTTTTAGCGCAAGGAGAATGATTGAACGATACTGCCAAACCGTCGGCATAATGAATGTGGACATTGCACAAAGTGGTGAAGAAGCGATTGAATATGCTGCCAAGACTTCTTACTCCATAATTTTTATGGATACGAATTTAGGAACTGGCATAGATGGAATAAAGGCGACAGCAGAGATTGTCAAATCCTCAGCATCCAAACCACCTATCATCGTATCAAGCAACGCTCAAAGCCTTGAAGACCTTGCAAAGAACAACATGGATGATTCTTTCCCCAAACCATTCAACAAAAAGCTTTTTGGAACACTGATAGATCGTCATTTTAAGTCTAAGAACAGAACCTCTTCATTATAGTGGTTAAATAAAAAAGATCAGACATATCGCGATAACAGTCTCACCAAACATCGCCCCCCACTCTGTCTTGGAGGCTTTTTTGAAGTTTGCATCTGCTTTTCCAACAATGTGACGGTTGATTTTTCCATTGGCACAAACGTCTAAAAGAACATGGCCAGGACGGCGGATGGGTTTTCGAACAAGTCTGCCCTTGTCACCATTCAAAGGAACAGCGACCTTGCCAAACAGCAAATAACTAAACTTCTCGTCCTCATAACTTAAAGTCGCTTTTTTGGCTGATTGGTGCAGTGAAGATCGCTGCAAACGCACACTGAAATGACACCAATCATCTGTTCCCGTTAACGGGCAACGTTCTTGATGGGTGCAGGGGGCGACAATAATTGCACCCTTGCTGAGCAGCAACTCGCGGGCTTTTAAAAGATATTGAAAATCATGGGGCGTCCCAGGGGTAACGATAAGACCATAATGACGGGTTTTTTGCCATGCTTGCGCAACGGCTTCTTGCTGATGCTGTGGTTTCAGCTCGCCCAACACATAGGCTAACACCACTAAATCATAGCTTTCATGCGGCAATCCCCCCAAAGAAGGAATCGTATCCTGAACAGCCTGATAGCTGAGATCAGGATTTAAATGCTGCCACAGGGCCTTTTGAAAGGCAACCATCAGCCGGTGATTTTCAACCAACGTTAGCTGTTCCAGCGTTTGCCAGCAATCTAGGGCTGCTAAACTAGCTGTGCCAGGGCCTGCCCCCAAATCTAACAACGACTGGGGCTGAAAATCCGCTGGTAATTGCTGATAACAAGATTGAATAGCATGGTAAGTTGCGGGCATGCGGGCAGCTGCATAAGTAGCAACAGATTCCGTAGCCGTTAAGACTGAGGTTGAACGGTGCTCACGATAAGCAGCGCTTAGCTGATTTTGAAAAGCTTGTAAGGCCTTGGTCGTCAGGGGTCGGCATTGTTGACCCACAAAGCCTAAAGCTTTTTCGTAAAACAATTTATTAAAACGTGTCATGTTTTTCTTAAATTTTAAGATGCTTGGTTGATTGTTTTGTTATAAGATCAATTTCAGAAATGTACGATCAAAACTTTACAGAGTTTAAAATATGCCAATAGTGATTAGCGGAAAAAATATAGAGGTTGGCGAAAGCCTTCGTGAATTCGTCACCCAAGAATTAAGAACCGTCGTTGAACATTATATGGGCGACATTATGGAAGCTCAGGTTGTTCTTTCAAAAGATCACCACTTGTTTAGTGCAGATATAACCGTTCACATCGGTCACCACCTTGTGGTCCACTGTCATGGGCAAGACGAAGATCCATATCGCAGCGTAACAAATTCCTTACATAAATTACAAAGCCGCATCAAACGCTATAAAAACCGTTTACAAAATCGCAAACGTCACCCGCGTGAAGAGTTTGTTGAGACGTCGCCTGCCCTGCAGTACGTTGTGAATGGAACCGCCGAAGATACTGGCGCCGATGCCCCTTTAATTATCGCTGAAATGAACAGTCAAATTCTGGCCTTATCAGTCGGTGAAGCCGTTATGCGTATGGATTTATCAGAATCGTCTGTTCTTTTGTTCCGCAATGCTGCAAACGACCAACTTAATGTCGTGTATAAACGGCCTGATGGTAACGTGGGCTGGATTGATCCTTCCCTAAAAGCCAAGTGATCCACAGAAAACTCTAGACCGCCGAAGGCGTGGGTGATGAAATTGAAGAGACAAAATCTATCCAACTAAATTAATAGGCAGGATGTCACCCCCGTGGAAACGGGGCATAAACAATTGAGAATTGTTTATGAAAAAATACAACTGGATTCCCGTTTTCACGGGAATGACAAAGAGTGCGCAACTCATGTAGCTGTCTATTGATGTGTTGGGAATTTACTATATTACGAAAAAATGCGTTTAGTGGTCGCCGAAACTTTCTCATAGGCTTTATTCATCAAGGACTCACCATGGGCTGTCACAAGATGACGGAAAGTCATCGTTTTAAGAAGTCTGTAAAAATCAGAGGCATTTGTATGGGTTGCCCCAAGCCAGATGGGTGAAATGTTTGCTGATTCTACCAGACCTTGAACTTGGAATGATTGGGCTGTTTGGGGGCTATAAAACTCATCCGTGGATGTTATGTTTTGCATGCTGTCACAGGAAATCAGAATGCCCCCTTCCCGTTCAATATGTAAAATCCCCTCTGGCAGAGTTGATGTTTCAAAAACAAAGAGAGAACAACCCGGGAAAGGCATAGCACCTTCTGGCGTTAAGTCTCGATCGGATTTCAGGCCATTCTCATAGGTCATGCCCTTTAAAGTCCAAAGCTGGGCGGTCGGATATTGATTCCGGTAGAAAGCATCGTCCCGACCATGAAAGGCGCCAATTCTGACAATGTGAGTGACACTCCCCAAGCCATCCAGCTCTTTAATGCCTTCTTCACCTAACCTAACGCTATTGATCAAGGTTAGCTCAGATCCATTGCGTATGATGATCATATTGCGGCTTGTTTGAATATCAACGCCATCATGTTGAATCTTGTTGGTTCCTGTTACAAAAAAGACATCTGGGGAAATTTCATGTATCTTTCCGTGAGGCCAGGCAGGCGTAAATTGAATTGGTTGCGAAGGAGTCATAGGGTTGCGTCAATTTCTTATCAAAATGAAATACTATGCGCGCATTGCCAAGGATAATTGGCCGAAGCCATTCCCGGACCATAACTTAAAAAATGGGGAGAATTCCTTGAAACCCTTTTGGTTTCTGTGGTGCCGGTTGGGGGACTCGAACTCCCGACCTACTGATTACAAATCTTAGATTCTCATTATTACGTGTTTTTACAGAGATAGACAGAACAAGAGAATATAAGGGATTTTAGTGGTTTTCAATAATTTTTATGTCACTAAAGTATTCCCTGTTTTTCTTTTTTGTGCTACCTATATGCTACTTGGCTGCTTACGAAGGATTTACCCCCCAATCTTATTTCATGAATTATTTTTCAGTTTCCTAGGAAAAAGGGCTAAAAGGGCTAAAAATCTCTGTGATCGGTAGAATCATTGGCTTTCAGCGTTTTCCAAAAGGGCTAAAACGGGGCTAATGAAGGGCTAAACGGAGCAGACAAGAAATAACAATGCATCAACTTGAGGATAAAGGAATCATCACATGCCCAAATTAACAAGAAGGATTGTGGAATCAACCCCTGTTCAGGATAAAGACGTTGTGCTTTGGGATAGTGAGGTTAAGGGCTTCTGTTGTAAGATCACCCCCGCTGGCAAAAGGGTTTACCTTCTATACTACCGTACGCACGATGGCAGACAGAGAAAGCCAAAGATCGGCGATCATGGGGCAATGACCTGTGAAGAAGCCCGCATCGTTGCACAGCGCTGGCTAAGCGATGTATCCCAGGGTGGAGACCCATCTGCTCAGAAAAGCTTGATCAAAACCCTGCCAACGGTTAAAGAGCTAGCCCAGAGGTACATGAGTGAGTATGCCCCTCGTAAAAAGGCATCCAGCTGCAAGGAAGACCAAAGTCTGTGGGATCAATACATTTTGCCGGCTTTTGGTGAGCTTAAGGTTTCTTCTGTGAAGAGGGAAGATATCATGAGATTACATCACTCTGTTCAGCACCTTTCAACCACAGCCAATCGGGTGCTGAGCTTATTGTCGAAGGCGTTGAACCTGGCTGAGCTGTGGGGATATCGCCCTGATGCTTCCAACCCCTGCCGTCATGTTCAAAAGTATGCTGAAAACAAAAGGGAAAGATTTTTAAGCCAGGAAGAGATTGCACGCCTGATGAGTGTTCTTGAACAGGAAGAGAAAGAAGGCAAGGAACTGCCCCCTGTTTTATGTGCCATTCGTCTCTTGCTTTTGACGGGGTGTCGTTTGAATGAAATCTTAAGTTTGAGCTGGCAGGAAGTGGATTTTGATAAAAGCTGCCTTTTTCTTTTGGACAGCAAACGGGGGAAAAGAACGGTTTACCTGTCTCCCCCGGCCTTAGAGCTGTTACAAAACATTCCAAGGGAAAAGGATCATCCTTATGTGATTGCGGGCAAAAATAGACAGGCCCACTTAATCAACTTGCAGAAACCTTGGGGACGGATTAGAAAGAAAGCAAGTTTGGATGATGTTCGGATTCACGATTTGCGCCATACTTTCGCGTCTGTAGCCGCTGCCAATGGTTTGTCCCTCCCTATTATTGGCGCTCTTTTGGGTCATAGTCAGACCCAGACGACAGCCCGGTATGCTCACCTTGTGGGGCAGCCTCTGTTGGAAGCGGTTGGTAAGGTTGGTGAATCCATTCATGTAAATAAAGAGATAAGATGCCCGTGAAATTATATGTGCCTCCTGGGTGGCTGACTATCGGAGAGCTTTCCAACAAACTCGTTCCCAAACGCTCTCAGGCCGATTGTATGATGGAAGAAATCCTTCTGACGAAAGAAGAGGGGTTGGGTCTCCCTAACCACCCCTCCTCTATGCATTATAAAGTGTATGATATCCGTGACTTTGGCGAACTGAATCGTATTGCGCAATGCGCTCTCTATCCGATGACTTTTTCCTTAGAAGAAATCAGGCTTTCCATTTTTCAGGGAGACATCCATCAACACTTGTTTGCTCATCGAGCTCAAGGGTTGAGATGGATCATCCAGAGTGAGGCTGAGCTGATTCGTTGGAAGAGTATCTTTGCTTGTCGAGCGCTTGTGCGCGATGGTTTAGCCTCGAGCAAACTCAAGGCCTCGGCTTTACACGATAATCACTACTCGGAGATTCCGGCAACTGTCTGGCACGCTGATGAGAATTGGTATCGATTGTTAGCAGAGGGTAGCCTCAATACGCGTCTTCCTGGAACTCAAAATGATTCACAAATTCAGGGCGTTGTTTTCTTTAAAGTGGCGGATGTGTACCAATTTCTTCAGTCCTTGATGTTGGTGATAGGGTCAGAGTCTCAATTGATAGCCGAATTTTACAAAAAACATGAGTCGGGAGACCTAAAATTAAGAGCGGCTTTGAAGCTGATGATCCAAACTATCCTGAGTCTTCATGGGGACTACTTAGACAAAAGCAAAAAGAATGTGGTTGAAGATGATATTCGAAGACTGACCACACAAATGGGATTTAAAATCCTGACAAGGCAACAAGATATTGCTTTAGAAAAGAAAAGCAATCCGAGGATGGAAGACACGTGTGTGTCGGAGGCAGACATTAAAAGCATAGCGACCTGCCTTAGAAATCTCAGCAAACAAGTTTAGGCATAGGCTGTTTATCTGCCGCATTATCCAAGGGTCTTTACCCCACACCTCTATTTTTTCTCAACACCCCCTAGATAAACTTTTAGTCACAACCTTATGCGCCGGCGGAATCCTTGATGTTTTAAGAGGGTCCGTACCTTAAAAGGGCACAAAATAAGGCTTTTGCGCCTAGGTTGCTACCTCCAAACCTTTCCTTTTAACCAAGGATCGCCCCAGTATGATGGAAGAGTCGAAAACAGTATTGTTTTTGATTTTTAATCAACCATCAAAAGGGTCAATAAACATGCAAAAAATTTTATTAGATGAACGGCAAGTCAGCGACGCCATACGGCTTAAAGTCGCCACCTTACGGAAAAGACGTTGGTTGGGATTAGCTCCCCGCTTTTTAAAGGTCGGATCAAAAGTTTTTTACGATCAAAACGATGTTCAAGACTACCTCAACACCTGCGTTCGCCAATCAACCTCTGATACAGGAGATCGTCAATGACTTTTGATATTCAAGCCATTGCAACAGCACTAGGCGGGGCTTCCCCGTCTGGTGACGGGTATTCTTGTTTATGTCCTGCCCATGATGATAAGACACCCAGCCTGTCTATTGGGTTGGGTGACCAGAATAAGCTTTTGCTTTACTGTCATGGGGGATGTTCCTTTGAAGAGGTTTTAAAAAAACTTCAAGAAAGAGACTTGTTGTTGGAGATGCAGCAGGATAAAAATACCTATCAAGTTCCGGTTAATGATAATAAGGCAACTGATCTATCGTATATCCGACAACTGTGGCGCCAGGCCATCCCTGTTGAGGGAACGCTAGCACACCTCTATTTACGCGGCCGTCTTGATAACCGCTTACAGAAAATCCCCCCAACTCTAAGATATCTACCCGACGCCAAATATGCATCCACAGGAGAGACACACCCCTGTCTATTAGCGGCTGTTACAATATTCCCCAATAGAGAGGTGATTGCCCTTCATCGCACATTTCTAAGTCAGGATGGGTTGAGAAAAGCTCCTGTCAACAGTGCCAAGATGATGTTGGGTCCTGTGCGTGGTGGGGCTGTTCGTCTTGCCCCAGCGGGTAAAGACTTGATTATTGCTGAAGGGATTGAAACGGGCTTGACGGTGCAGGTCATGATGAAAAAGCCAACATGGGCTGCTCTATCCAGCAAGAACATGGAATCGATCGTGTTGCCGCCTCTTCCCCTGGCCCAGAATGTTTATATTGCTCAAGACAATGATCCGGCCGGACAGAGTGCTGCCGTCGCTCTTGCCGACAAAGCTTGGGCTGAAGGACGGAGGGCTTACATCCTCTATCCACCAGCGATATATAACGACTTCAATGACGTCCTTTTCTTACGGAGATTTCAATGATCTCACCCGATCACAGTGCCTCAATTTTTGAGAACAGTCTACAGGAGGGTCAGCCATATTCACCCCCTTTACCCAAACCTTTGGGCGAAAAAACAGAAAGGTTGCCGTTTCCGGTCGATGCTTTGGGGTCTGACTTAAAAAAGTATTTATTGGCCCTCCACAAAGCAACCCAGGCCCCGATAGAAGTGTGCTTTGCGTCGTTGTTTTCGACCATTAATCATGCCGCACAGGCCTTGGCGGTTGTTAGACTCCCTCAGGGGCAAGTGAAGCCTGTGTCTTGCTTTTTTATCAGTGTTGCCGATTCAGGGGAACGCAAAACCAGGGCTGATGATGATGCCCTGAAAGGAACAGCGCAATACCAGGATATCTTGCTCACAAAATATGATACCGACAAAAAAACCTATAAGAGAACACGGGCCGTTTACGAGGAAGAGAAGAAAAGGATTGTACAGGATAAAGGGCTAGACCTGGATCAAAAAAACAAAATTCTCGAGGCGTTAACAGAGCCTGAGGAACCAAGACACCCAATCCTTGTAACAGCAGACCCCACAATGGAAGGGCTGATCAAGCTTTTTTATACCGGATACCCTTTTGTGATGTTATCCACCTCAGAGGGCGGTGAGTTTTTTGGCAGTCACGCCAACAATAAGGAAAACCATCTCAAGACGATGGCTAAGCTATCGCGTCTGTGGGATGGCGCCCCCATAGACCAAGTAAGGAAAGATAGTGATCTCATTTTCTTAAAAGACCAGCGACTGAATATGCACATCAGTGTTCAGTTGAGTGTCTTCGAGGCGTTTATGGGACAGGGGATAGCCGAAGGACAGGGGTTTATATCGCGTGTTCTTCTCTCAACCCCAAAACCTTTAGCGGGAACGAGGGATTGGTTAGAGCCCCAATAGGCCAAAAGATTACTGAATTCCCTGAAACCTTTCTATAGCAGGGTTTTTGAGCTGTATCTTTCCATTCGTTTCAATGCCGAAGATCATAGTGCCACAGGCAATAGGCATGGCCGTCCTGAGTCTGGATTAAAGCTGAGGGAGATGAGTTGTTCTTCTTATGAAGCCCTGCCTCTTTTAAGGCAGTTCTATACCTATGGGGAACACAAAAGCGGGTTTTGTGGGTTTTTCCAAGACATTAAGGACTTTGTGAGTAAATCCCAAGAGCATGTTCTGCGTATTGCCGCCACGTTGACGATGTTTGATAATCCCCAGGCGTTAGAGGTGACCTTGGCAAGCATCAAAACAGCGATTCAATTGGTCAACTTTTATCTCAGCGAACATCTTTTTATTCGAAGCTCCGGAGGGGATTCTGACGAAGCGATATTGCTGGACTGGCTTTACAAGAAATACCCCGATGGTTTGTTTGAGCGCAGCCTTATTCTGCGGAATGGCCTTAAAAAGTTCAGAAAAGTGCCTTTGCTTGACGCTGTGCTCGCAAGGCTGCAAGAGAGTGGGTATATCAAGGAGGCTTCTAAAGGCAGTTTTCGTCTTATTCCCTTAAATTTTAACACCCACGAAGAAAGAGCCGCAGCATGAAAGAATTTTACACCATAATTCCTTTTCCCGTCTTTGTCTTTATTGAAGAAGATCAACAGGATGTTCATTATTCACAAAATCTAGAACCGTTAAGGGAAGGTGCCCTTCAGGCATCATTTTGGGAGATTTCCCCCTCCTATTATCCTGATATGAAATCCCTGGATGAGCCAGCGATGGAAACACTCATCATTGATTCAGAGGTTGCCTTGATATCAAGTGACGTTCCTGTAGGGAAAAAGGATACCGTTGCCAGCGCTGGACATCAAACCCCTCTTGACGTCACGTATAAACTCATCACCGATATCACGGAAGCCAAAGAAGTGCTTGATGAGCTGGTAGCAAGGCAAGAAATTGTTGGCCTTGATCTAGAAACAACAGGATTGTTTCCCCATGAGGGGGCTAAGGCAAGGCTTTTGCAAGTATCGGCAAAAGAGGGGCCGGTGTTGGTGATGGATCTGTTTCAAGTGGGCGGGTTGAGTGCCTTAAAAAAACCCTTACAGAATCTTAGGGCTGTGGCTCATAATGCGGTCTTTGATATGAAGTTCTTAAGGTCTGAGGGCGTTTTGTTGACGCTGGATTGTACACTTCTGGCCAACCATATTCTGACAGGGAAAATGACCAAGCTTTCTGATTTATGTGCAACACGCTTAAACATCCCCGTTGACAAGGCGTTGCAAACCTCGGATTGGAGCGGAGACCTGACACCCGATCAACTCAAGTATGCGGCAGCTGATGCCTCTTACACCCGCATTCTCTTTGAAAAGATGGCGCCCCTGATGACAGAACAAGGCTCAGAGCGTGTTTATAGGGTTTGCAAAGAAGCTCAACAGGCGGTTGTGGATATGGAACTGGCCGGCATGCCTTTTGATGCCGTGGCGCATAAGATTCTGTTGGAAAAGCTAACACTTGAGCGAGACGGCTACCAGATTGCCCTTGGTGAGGACCTGAAAGGCATTAACCTGAATTCCGGCAAACAGCTTGGGGAATGGTTAACCAAGGTCTTAGGGGGTGAAACAAGTGCTAAGTTTAGCAAATGGCCCAAAACGCCCACAGGAAAACTGGCAACCTCTGAAAAGGATTTTAAGAAAGGACTGAGGCTTTTGCCAAAGTCTACTCAGGGATTGATCACAGAAGCTTTCCTTCCCTACAAAGAAAGGGAAAAGCAGATCACGTCGTTT
>CAIVFQ010000029.1 GCA_903905285.1 uncultured Alphaproteobacteria bacterium | reverse complement strand
TCTCACAAAATTTACATTTCGCCATAACTAGGCCCCTTCCTTCTAAAAAACCTCAGGGCATTATATCAAAAACTATCTATGGTTAAAAGTCTCAAAAAATTGGAGTTTGTAAATGTCTTATTTCTCATTAATTGTTTTTTTGTTGGGGCTTTCGTCGGTGCAGGCAGCTGGCAGACCGGACCCTTACAGACCGGACCCTTACAGACCGGACCCTTACAGACCGGACCCTAGACCGGACTTTGTTCCCTTAGCACGCTTGCCTGAATATAATAGACGTATTGCTCAGGTTCAACCACAGCCCTTGCCTGATGGTGTTGCTGATGCTGCTGCAGTACCTGCATCAATTTGACCTATCAACACAGAATGGTACAAACGCGTTTTTATTGGATATGAACGTTTTATTAGCTGAGCTACGAGACGCTATGTGAGAGCAAGTCCCTTCTGGATCGTGTTTGCATGAAGCTAGGCCTGTTAGGATTTTCACAAAATGCTAAGCTCATGCTTAAAAGGTTTATAAATGCTAAAAGATAAAGTGATTGCTATGAAAAAATATGTTTTTCCAATAATTGGCTTGTCACTGATCATAAGTGCGTGCATTGGGGGATATCTGTACATGAAACCAAACATCTGGGAAATCATATTTAACGAAGACATTACAGTGGCCAGCTCGCCCTTATGTTGTTCGTGCTTTAAGCAAAATTCCAGACCCAAAAGAAGGTGCTGTTGCTCTTGATTTAGGGGCTGGCGTCGGGAATGAGACATTGCTTTTGATCGATAAAGGGTTTGATGTCGTTGCTATTGATAGTGAAAAAATAGCATTTGATTTAATGCTGAAGCGTCCTGAAATCATAAAACAGCGCGCTCATTTGAAAACGATTCAGTCCATGTTTCAAAATCTTGACTTTGCAAGCTTACCTTTCGTTGATGTTGTTTTAGCAAGTTTTTCTCTTCCTTTTTGTCCACCAAAGTATTTCAATGAATTTTGGAAGAATCTGGTTTCTAAAATTAAGCTAGGTGGATATTTTATTGGCAATACCTTTGATTTAGGATTCACCAAATTTAAATCCAGTACAGATATGACCTTTCACGACAAACAACAAACGTTAGATCTTTTTAAAGATTTCAATATCATTCATTTTGAAGAAGTAAAAAAAGAGAGCAAAGAGAACGGCCAATTTGAGCATTTTTATATAATTTTCGCACAGAAAAAATAATGATTTTGCCTATTCGCGGTACTGCTGATGAGAGACAAGGTTTTTGTGAGGGGGGGGATTTTATGATTAGGATATAGACTCTGGCGGGGCGAGAGGGATTTGAACCCTCGATACGCGATCAACGTATACACGATTTCCAATCGTGCGCCTTCGACCGCTCGGCCACCGCCCCATTCTCAGATAGGCCAATAGTGGCATAGAAGGATATGTTTTGTTAAGTTCTTTTTAGGGTGTATGAGCTCATTAAGAAATGATGTGTCCCTGGCCTTTTTTATCGGCCAAAGATTTTATAATGCAATATGTGGTCGGCAATACAAATAATGTGAACAGGGTCCCAAAACCCAATCCCCCCACAAGAACAATACCAATAGCCCGTTGCGTTTCATGACCCGCATCATGAGATAACATCAAAGGAATCGCCCCAAACATCATCGCGCCCGTTGTCATTAAAATAGGTCGCAATCGAAGCGAGGCGGCTTTAATAATCGCTTCATTTAAGGGTATTTCTTTTCTTAAATGGTTGGCAAATTCCACGATCAAAATGCCATGTTTTGTAATAAGACCAATCAACGTAATCAGACCTATTTGCGTATAAATATTGATCGATCCCTTTAATGTCCACACAAAAGCCAACGCCCCCAAACATGCAAGGGGGACGGTTAAAAGAATGATGAAAGGGTCAGTAAAGTTTTCAAACTGAACGACAAGGATAGCAAAGATAAAGACAATCGCTAACAAGAACAAAAGCGCCATCTTATTCTTAGATTCTCCATAGGCCTTAGCATTGCCCACCCATATTTTTTTGTATGTTGACGGCAATTCTTTTTCAACCCCCTGGGAAAACTTCTGCATTCCTTGGCCAAACGTTTCCCCCTTTGGCAAGTCAGCACTTAGGATGACTGAACGCAATTGATTGTGGTGGTAAAGTTTGTCAGGGCCCGAAGTCGGTATGATTGTTGCAACAACTCCCAAAGATATTCTTTTTCCCAATCTGTTAGTCACATACAGCTCATTTAGGTTCCAAGGAGATTGCTTACCCTTAAGCGTAAGCGTATATAAAAGGCCATCCTTGGAAAACGTAAGCGATTGATCGCCGCTGAAAAAGACTTCAATTGTTTTGGAAATTTGTCTGTACGTTAAGTTTAGATTCGCCATTTCATTGGTATCGACATTGACTCTATAACCGGCTGTATCCAATTTTAAATCGTGTCGAATTCCTGGGAATAATTTTTGTTCTTCTAATGATTTTCGTGCTTTTTCAACAGCATTAAAAAGGTTGGAATAACTTTCTATTGTTGAAATTACTAAAGATAATTCCCCCCCTCCCATAGACTCATTCGCACCGGGAAGACCCGAATCCCAGCTCCATGGGTCAGCCTCAAGCGAAGGAATTTTGGAAACAAAGGGCTTTATGGAGTCTACAATCTCTTGGGCAGATCGGTTTCGTGATGATTGTGGAGTTAAAGTCAGCGATAAATTTCCTCCCCAATCTCCCATGAAAACAAGGTTATGCTGTGCTTCTGGTATGGATTTAACGATATTTTCAATAAGTTGAATTTTTTGTTCTATCGTATTAATGTCTTTTCCTGGGATAGGGGGAACGTAAACACCAATTAAACTTCTGTCTTCTTTCGGCGCTGTCTCGCTGGGGATAATTTTTAACAGCATCGCAATCAATCCAAAGGCTGCCAGAATGACCAGAAAACAAACCTTTTTATAAGAAAGCAGTTTTCCTAAAACACGCCCATACCCTTGTGTAAAGGCATCAAAGACTTCATCAATTTTTGGCCATAGATGAGATTGATTTTTCCGCAGTGCCTTGGCACACATCAACGGTGATAATGTTAAAGCAACCACGCCAGATATAAGAACACTGCCAGAAAGGGCAACAGCAAATTCTGTGAAAAGCTGACCAACAGTCCCTGTGATAAAAACCAAAGGGGCATAGACGCTTGTCAAAGTTAACGTCATGGCAATGATGGCAAAGCTAATTTCTTTCGATCCTTTTAAGGCGGCTTCAGAAGGGGACAGCCCTTCATCAATGTGCCGTTGTATGTTTTCTAAAACAATAATCGCATCATCCACCACAAGGCCAATCGCTAAGACCATGGCTAACAAAGTCATGATGTTGATTGAGAATCCAAAGAATTTCAGTAGTAAAAAAGAGCCCACAAGAGAGATAGGAATTGTGATTAACGGAATGATTGTTGCTTTGATGTTTCTTAAAAAAAGAAAAACAATGATAAGGACAAACAAAATAGCCTCAAACAAAGAAGATTTTATATTTTTGAGGGAATGCCTGACAAAGTCCGCCTTATCTTGAATAATATTCATTTGAAGACCTTCGGGAAGGCTTTGTCTGACATCGTTTAATTGGGCATGCACCAATTCGGAAACGTTTAAAGGATTGGCGTCATTTGATTTGAAAATTGAAAGACATAAGCTGGGTTTTCCGTTAATGCGCACCCGGAAACGTTTATCATCCGTCTTAAGCTGGATATCAGCAACGTGCTTTAAAAGAACCGCATGTTGTTTGAGTTTAAGATCTGAAAAGTTTTTTTCCTTAATAACAAGATTCTCGTAATCCTTTACCGTTTTAAGTTCAGAATTTAAGGTTACAGAAATTTCATTTTGAAATTTTCCCACAGGTAAAGACACATTTGCTTGCTGCAAGGCATCAAAGACATCATCTGCATTGACGCCAAAAGTATACATTTTTAGGGCATCAAGAATAATATTATAGGTATAGGGTTGCCCCCAAACATCCGCAGAAGAAACCCCTTCAAGGCCTCTAAAGGCATTTTTTAAATTGAGGTTGGCATAATGGGTTAGTTCAGCAAAATCCATAGACGATGATTCCAGGGAAATCATAATGAAGGGATTGCGATCAGCGCCTGTTCTTCGGTCAACAATGGGGGGTTTGACTTCTGCAGGCAATTGGGCAAGGCCGATGGCTTCTCTGATTGCCATTAAGGCTTTATCAATAGAGGTGCCATTTTTAAAGGAAAGGGAAATACGGCTTGAACCATGTTTTGAATCGGACGTGATTGTTTCAATACCTTCAACTCCGGCAAGTCGGTCCTCTAAAGCATTTGTTACAGTACTTTCTATAAGTTCTGCGCTTGCATTGTGATAATGGGTAAAAACCTCAACTTTAGGAAAATGGACTTCAGGATATTCCCGTACTGATAGGGAATCAAAGCAAAGAACCCCAACGATCATTATCATTGCATTGAGAATGAAGGAGATAACAGGATGTTTAAGAAAATACGTTGTTATATTCATGGTCATTAACTATAGTATTTTTCTAGATAGTTAATAGGCATTTTCCGATGAGGTCTTGGAGATTTTCTGTATTTTGTTGCACCAAAGGTCTGAGGATGGATTTGAGGGTATGCCAGCAGTGCTCGATAGGATTTAAGTCTGGTGAATAGGT
>CAIVFQ010000028.1 GCA_903905285.1 uncultured Alphaproteobacteria bacterium | reverse complement strand
ATGATTTGAACAAAACTTTAAACACTTTTTTCTTTCCCAACCTGGGTAGTTACGTTTTAATTTTTAAAACAATCTGACTTTGATCAATAGTAGAAACCACTTTTCATTATTTTTTAATAGTTTTTTAGGTAAAATGAGTTTGGAGATTTATAACTAATATGTCGAGAGAAAATTAAAATGATCAAAAAAGTTTGTGTTTTCTGCAGTTCTTCTGACTCCGTTGACGTCAATTATCATCAGGCAGCAACCTTAATGGGAACTCTTTTAGCTAAAAATAAGTTTACCCTTATTTTCGGCGGAGGAGCAACCGGGTTAATGGGGGCAACGTCGAAGGCTGCCATAGAAAGCGGCGGTAAAGTCTACGGTTTTATGCCTGAATTTTTAAGAGAGCTAGAGGGAACAGAACTTGACAATGAACATTTAGAAATTGTCGATACCATGCATACGCGTAAACAAAAAATGTACGATCATGCTGAGGCGTTTATTGTTTTGCCTGGTGGATTCGGTACATTAGACGAATTGTTTGAAACGCTTGGATGGCGCCAACTTGACCTTCACCGAAAGAAAATTATCATCGTGAATATCCAATCTTATTGGAATCCTTTGAAAAAATTATTCGACAGTGTCATCGACAACAATTTTGCTTCTCCCAATCATCGCCCCTACTTAACCTTTGTAAACACCCCTGAAGAAGCGATTGATTGCTTAAAAGCTGACACTTAAACAAAAAAAGAAGAAATCTCGCGCCACATCTCTGTGGCGTTTCTTTCAACAATGGCATAGTGCGTTGCATTACCAAACGTGATCATTTTTTTGTCTGGTGTGCCCAACTGACGAAGTAAATTTTCCATGTCTAAAGGGTGTGAAGAACCATCATAAGCACCCCGTAAGATTAATGTAGGACATTGAACTAAAGCAGCATCGTATAACGGACGCTGATGGTAACCCTCTATTACATCAAGGGTGACGCCCGTGGGAATCCTTAAACACTGAGGAGAAGGTTGTTGCTCAGCCCACTTCTCGTCACCAGCCAACATATCACTCACAATGAGGTCAACGGCTAACGGATAGCGCCAACTCGATTTATCAACATCAGGGATTTCCGCATCCCACATGGCCGTTATCATGCCATTACTAACAACCCGATAAGTACCAATGACTGAATTTAATAAGGTCGCCCAGGCAGGGTTTGGGTAAGAATAAACAGCCCCCAACAAAACAAGTTTATCGACAAGGTCAGGGTGGTGATTTACCAAAGACCCAGCAATAACCGACCCCCCACGATAATCCACACACATGAAAATTTTGAGTTCCCTGGCTGTTTTGTAGGTGCCTTAAAACATCCACAACATCCTGACGAGCTTCATCAGAACGCATAATTGAACGACAAGGCAAAGGGTCCTCATCCATCTGCACGGGCTTGCTAGATTCACCATACCCACGATAGCTAATAGCATAAGCCGCGAAGCCCTGATCGGCCAGGTATTCCAAAAAAGTTGACTGCCCTTCATCAATAGGAACATCAAAAATAATATTATGCATCGCCGCCCCATGCAAACACACTACACTGGGCATTTTAGAAGATACATCGTCAGGAACAACGCTGCGCACATGGATATGGCCGCCTTCTTGAAGACTTGACGGAACAAAAAAGTGGGATCGAATCATCAAAACATCTTTTTAAACAAATTAGATTAACAATTTAACAAACAACTCTTAACGGTGTAAAGAAACAATCCTTTTTAGATTTCTATGAACTTCAGAAAGATAAGTTCTAAGTTTTTCCTATTGTCAAATAATAGCAAGATTGCTTATTAAGCCATAAGTCGTTATACATTAGGGACGTTCAATCATTATTTAAAGAATGGGTAAATAGGATATTTCATGACAACAACATTCAAATTTGATGGTGAAGCCGTACGGAGATTGGCAGAAATATTGACAGAAACTGGCCTTACTGAGATTGAATACGAAGCAGGTGGAAATCGTATTTATGTGTCACGACAAATGATGACGACAGCTGCCGTAAATCCCATTCCTTTGTCGACAGCTTCTTTAGTGACACAAACACATGCTGTACAAGAAGCGGCTGACCCTCACAAACATCCTGGTGCCGTTCGCTCGCCGATGGTGGGAACAGCTTATCTGTCGCCTGAGCCTGGCGCAGCACCTTTTATTAAAGTTGGAGACACTGTGTCTGCAGGCCAAACTTTGTTAATTGTAGAAGCCATGAAAGTCATGAACCCTATTAAGTCGCCTGTGGCTGGCAAAATAACCCACATATTTGTTAAAGACACCAGCCCCGTAGAATACGACGAACCCTTATTAGTAATTGAGTAATCTACTAAATTTAAGATAAAATAAAGAGTGAATGCTTTGCCTAACAAATTGTTCAAAAAAGTTCTCATTGCCAATCGCGGTGAAATTGCGTTACGTATTTTGCGCGCTTGCCAAGAGCTAAAAATTTCAACGGTTGCCGTTCATTCAACAGCCGATGCCAATGCCATGCATGTTCGACTGGCCGATGAAAGTGTTTGCATTGGACCACCCCCATCACGTCACAGTTATTTGAATATACCCGCTCTTCTTAGTGCCGCGGAGATCACAGGTGCTGATGCGATTCACCCAGGGGTCGGCTTTTTATCAGAAAATGCTGCTTTTGCAACAATGGTCGAAGAGCATGGAATGACATTTATTGGCCCTGTGCCTGAACACATCAGCAGCATGGGCGATAAAATTACGGCGAAGAAAACCATGATCGACCTGGGCATTCCCGTGGTTCCTGGTTCGGATGGTTCTGTCGATACCGAGGAACAGGCCATAGAAATGGCAACAAAAATCGGTTTCCCTGTATTGATCAAGGCTACCTCTGGTGGGGGCGGCAAGGGTATGAAAGTTGCCCAAAACGCCAGCGAGGTTGCCACATCCTTTCAATTAGCAAGAACAGAAGCCAAGGCAAACTTTGGTGATGATCAGGTTTATATGGAACGGTATTTGCAAAAACCGCGCCATATCGAAGTTCAAATTCTGGCTGATACGCATGGGAATGTTGTCCATTTGGGCGAACGGGATTGTTCGCTGCAACGACGCCACCAAAAGGTATGGGAAGAAGCCCCATCACCTGGCCTCACAAATGACCAAAGAAGCCACTTGGGCGAAATCGTCACCAAGGCCGTTGGCAAGATGGGCTATCGCGGCGTTGGGACCCTAGAATTTTTATTCGAAAATGGTGAATTTTTCTTTATGGAAATGAATACCCGTATCCAGGTTGAACACCCCATTACAGAAATGATTACAGGCATTGATTTGGTTAAAGAACAAATCAAAGTTGCCGCCGGATTCCCCTTATCATTCACCCAAAAGGATATAACTTTCAACGGCTGGGCGATTGAATGCCGTGTTAATGCCGAGGATGCTAAGACCTTCATCCCCTCGCCCGGTAAGGTTAACAGCTATCACGCGCCTGGTGGATATGGTATTCGGGTTGATAGCCATCTGTATCAGGGTTACACCGTCCCCCCCCACTATGACAGCATGGTTGCCAAACTGATTGCCCATGGAAAGACCCGTGAAGAATGCTTAAGCCGCCTAGAGCGCGCCTTAAACGAATATGTGATTGATGGCATACAAACCACGTTGCCTTTGCACCGAAAGCTGGTAACCTCCCCTGATGTTAAAGAGGGTCTGTATGATATTCACTGGTTAGAGAAAAACCTTGAACGACTATGAAGTAAATTCGTTTGAATCACAAAAAATTTACTTTTTGTTAACCTTCTAAACCTACTTTTTTCCTAAACACTTTTGTTTATGGAAACAGTATAGCACTCTCCCCTTTTATCGGGTTACTTGTCCTATTGAATTTGACGTTTTCAGTTGAGGCGACAGAATCCTTAAAACCAAGTGATCAGACATCTGATCATTTTTCTTTTAAAGACAAACCCTGGGTCGATTTAAAACCTAGTCAGGAGTATTTTGACATTCCGTCACTACGGAAGAAAAAACTGCACCAACCGTTTATTCATTACGCAGCAGAATTGATGCCTATCACGCTATTCAGAAAACAGACAAAGAATTATTGTTACCACGTTCAAAAGAAATTCAAGAAACCATAAAAAAGGTGTAACTACCCAGGTTTATTGTGGGCAGAACTGAGGATTTAGGATGGCATGAAAGATATTAAACCCCTGTTTGCGTCTCGTTGAGAGAAAGCCTCGAATTAGGCAAAAGACTTCGGCTCCTCGGGTTGTTCTGAATCCT
>CAIVFQ010000027.1 GCA_903905285.1 uncultured Alphaproteobacteria bacterium | reverse complement strand
CCAAGAAATCGCCCTGCAAAAAGGTAATATCGGTCAGGGGTTTTATCTCTTGCAAATCGATGGCCACAATAAGCCCCCGCTTTTTAGTCGTTATGACCTTCTCAATGGCTACTTGCGCCCATCCACCTGGCGCAGCACCCAAATCTATGACGGTTATGCCAGGCTTTAACACCTTGAATTTTTGGTCAATTTCTAACAACTTAAACGCCGCCCGTGAACGGTATCCCAAGTGTTTTGCCTTGTGCACATAAGGGTCGTTTAGCTGACGCAACAACCATTGACGCGACGACGCCGTGCGCTCACGTTTGTCTTTTAATTTAACTCTATCAACGTTATTTGCGGCCAGTTTAATTGAAGGAGGTTTGTTTGGAGGAAGTTTAGACATAAGAATTACGCCGCATGGCTACGCAGGCAATCGTGCAAATGCACAATACCCACAATGGCCTTTGTATCGTCCAAAACGAACAAGCTGGTTATTGATTTTTGCTCAAAAATGGCCAAGGCGTCGGCAATTAAAAAGTCAGGCGAAATGGTTAAGGGATTCTTGGTCATAATTTGATCAACAGATTGCGTTAATAAGTCAGGGTTCATGTGGCGACGCAAGTCACCGTCGGTGATTATGCCCAGTAAGAATCCTTGCTCGTCCGTAACACCCACACAGCCAAACCCATAGGCTGTCATTTTGACCAAACATTCATCCATCAAAGTCAATGTGCGCAAAAGGGGGATTTTAGCACCCTGATGCATACAATCAGCAATACGCCGTAATTGTTGACCCAGACTACCACCGGGGTGAAAAACATGGAACTGCTGTTTGGAAAACCCACGGTGCCGAAGCAGGGCAACGGCCAGTGCATCCCCCAGAGCCAGCGTAACCGTGGTGGAAGTGGTCGGCGCCAATCCCATGGGGCACGCCTCTGATACTTTAGGAAGAACAAGCGACACCGTTGAAAAGCGCGACAAGGTTGAGTGTTCTTGCCCTGTGATCGAAATAATCGGCAACGCCAATCGATGACAATAATCGATAATGGTGGTTAATTCTTTTGATTCGCCTGAATACGAAATCAACAGCAAAACATCACCCTTCGCAATCATACCTAGATCACCATGACTGGCCTCTGCAGGATGAACAAACAACGATGGCTGACCGGTTGAGGCAAAGGTTGCGGCAATCTTACGGCCAATGTGACCACTTTTACCAATACCACTGATAATCAAACGGCCTTGGTTTTTGGCCATAAGGGTGATGGCTTCTTCAAAAGAAGGTCCTAAAGATTTCGCCAAGTCATGCAAAGCCTCAGCCTCAGCCGTAATAACATCTTTGCCAATTTCTAAATAAGAGGACGTTTGTGAATCTGACAACGCAGTGGTCATAATTATCTTTTGGTTTATATCTAAACTGGCCATAGTATTCAAACTTTCGAAGATTAGGTCAACGTCCATTTTCAAAAAGCCTTATTTTATTGTTTTCTGTTCATTAAAAATTTTACCCTTAAAAACAGATTGATAGGATCCCAAATACTTTGTTAGTGTTTTTGTTCTATATTTTAAACGAGTATTAGTATGTTTTTATTATGGCAGAGGCGTTCTTTTCTGGCCATCGCCCTCTTAACGTCATCGCTTTCCCCTTGTTTTAGTGCTGTTGCTGACGAAACTCCAAGGAGGAGCCTCAGTCGGTCGTCAACCAATTACTCTCTTTCGTCTTCAGGCATGTCAAGCGCAGAGGAAGCTGCGGACGAAATTCGCAAAAAATACCCCGCTTTTTTCAAAGGGGAAAATAACCGTTATATGCCGAAAGAAGAGCAACAAGCCTTCTTTACGCTTTTTGAGACCCAGGCAAAAGATCCCAAAAATGCCTCTCAGCCCAACCTTGTTGAAAGTAAGCCTTATGAATTTTTGATCCTCTATGCCCAAGCTTTAGGAAAATACGTAGGCACCCTGGATTTCAAAGGAAAAGAAATTATTATTGAAGATCTAGAAAGATATATAGCAAGAAATGAAGTTTCCGCTGACAAACTTTTGATGGTTGTTTTAAGAATTCAGGCTGCCCAAACCGTCCTAACCCCTGATGAAACCGATTTATATCAACACCTTCTTAACCCCGCCGAAGCACTTGTTACTGGCGTAATGAAGGACGAAGCTTGGCGCTCTGACATGCAAACCGCACAGCAAATTGCCGAATACACATGTTTCCCAAAAAACAAAAACGCTTATGATGATTATCATCCTATCGGCGCCTTAGCATCCGAAGTTTATGACGACCTTAGAACAAAACTTAACCAGGCTTTACCAAGCAGGCTTTATTTTCCCCTGCCAGGCGAAAGCTATTTGGGTATTCATTATCTGTTAGATTGCCTGTTCGATGATCATTTCCCCATCTCTATGCCAACCCCAGGCCAATCTAAAAAGGCACATGGGGCAGACATGTCCCCTTTGGGTTTTACAATTCATGACTATTTGCATTATTTGATTGATAGCCGTCGCAGATCTTTACTGGGATACGCAATTACCTTGTTAGATAAAGCCGCTTCAGAAGGCGTCGATTATGAAGCCGCAATACCACTTTCTGTAAAACAAGCAGTCGGACACTATAAACTGATAATGACGACCTTCAAATCGTTGTTACTGGCCCTAGATCAGAGGGCTATTGATGAAAAAAGCCCTTTATCTGAAAAACAATATCGCCAAAGTTTAAGTGGTTTGTTTTGGCTATTTCATGAAACCGAAACATTGCCAGAAGGCTGCTTTAAAAAAGAAACATTGCATGAGCTTGTTCTTCAAATGACAGAGAACGCCAAGGCAAGACTAAGGGCTAATGAGTGCTGGGAAAGCGATTTTGATTTGTTCGAAACATCACCGGTGGATGGAACAACGGCCCTTTCGGATGATGCGATTGCAGAGAAAGTTCTTGATAATCTGGATGCGGTGAAGGCATTTTTGACTCACCCCGCTTGCACAAAAGTCACCAAAGCAGATATTAAAAAAACGGAGGTTAAAAAATCACCCCGTTTTGTTGATGTGATTGTCACTTTTAAAAACGGCGAAAGTCGGCATTATTCTTTTCCAACCCTTTACCATAAGTATGAAAATGCTAAAGACAACCTTAAGCTTCTTCAATGGGCACATACAGGCCTGGAATTTGAAGCTTTACCTGCCGATGTTACAGCAGCCAGAGAGACAGCTTTGGCAAGCATTAATCAGGTAACAACGGCTTTAGCGAACAACATAGACTTCTTCGTAAAAACAAGCGGGGGTCTTTTTGAAGATATGGGCGAAGGACTTATTCCCCTGCGGGTGCGATTTGCCTCTGGCCACGCAGCTGCCCAACCGCCTCAAGAAGACCTTCCGAGTAGGAGCCTCAAACTTTAGCTCTTTAATACCCTTGAATAGAAACCAGTTCATAACAAGTCCTGGCAATGTTATCCAATGCAATCGCCGCATACTTATTAAGATCATCAGGATTCGCTTTGTTAAGGCCATAGCTTTGCTCACCCGCTGCGTCGCCAATCACTTCTATGTGAATGCCGGGGCGTTTATTTTCTAGCAAAGTACGTTCGATAACCAGTTTTTGATAAAAGTTAAACGGTTGGCTAGAAACAGCCAGATATAAACCATCTTTAGGGTTGGTCTTCAGCCATTCTTCAACCGTAGTTTTGGTCGTGGCCCGCTTTCGCCCTTCGCCGATGCCTGCATAAATAACCGTCACTTGGTCTTTGCCGATGGCGTTAGACCGTGATTGATCAAAAACCCATTGAATCATAGGACCTTCATCAGCTGGCAATGAACCAGCCGGTTCTTTCCAGTCAGACCTGACAGCGATAATCCCCTTTGGATCAACTAAGCTTTCTGGTGTTTCACCCACAGTCGGATCAAGCGGGCGAATCCCAGTCAGAATATAAATTCTGTTAAAGACAAAATTGTGTTGTTCTAGGCAGGCATTTAAAAATTTCAACCGATCGCGTACATTTTTTAAGGTGCTGCCCAGGAATAAAACCCCTGCATATTCTTTTTGTTTTGGCCGCATGGCCTGGCCCAACCCTAGGTCTTTTGAAATAAAATTAAGGACAGCGGTGGCCTGTTCAGAGGTAAGTGTTAGATAGCCTAACCCCTTGGTTTGCCATCTTTCGCCCTGAATTATCCATGTTATGCCTGGGTCTTTTTTCCCCTGAATAACTTGAGTGATTTCCTCTAAAGACCTTGAGGATACAGTCAGTCTAGCCTCTGGCCAATCGGGCTCAGGGGTCAAAATGTCATTTTGAATGCGAATCCCTACCAACCCCAAAAGACGAACAAGTGAATCAGTTACTTGATCTTTCTGACACAAAGAATTTATCTCTTGCCCTTGATCTTCTTTAGCGAGTTGATTGTTATAAACAAATACCCCTGCCCCGATGACAGCTAAAAAAACAATGTATTTAATTGCTTTAGTAAATTTCTTATCTTTAAGTAACATGGCCTTGCACCTGAAGTTTTGATAACTTTCACCAATTAGATAGCATACTATCATTAAGCAAACAAAAGAATTAGATAGCTTATGGACATACCCTTTCTTTACCAGCAATGGCTTTTATACTTAAAATCTGGCCAGGCAGTTTCCAGCCATACGTTGGCAGCCTATCAGCAAGACTGGCAGCAGTTTGCAACCTTTTTCCAAAATCATTTAGGGCAGCCGCTGACCTTAGAAATATTGAAAAGTTTAACAATTACCGACCTTCGCGCCTGGCTAGCCGATAGGCATCATCAAAACTTTCACAACCGTTCCACTGCACGCAGCTTATCAGGCGTTAAAAGTTTTTTCACGTATCTGCAGCAAGAAAACCTTTTAGAAAACCATCCCTTATTGGTCTTAAAATCGCCCCGGCTTAAAAAAACGTTACCCCGACCATTATCCGTTCAGCAAATCATGGATTTGTTAGACCACATTCACCAGGTGTCAGATAAAGCCTGGGTGGGACAACGCGACCGATCCTTGTTCATGTTGCTTTACAGTGCAGGTTTACGGATTAGCGAGGCGTTGGGTTTGAATTATAAGGATGTCAGCAGTGGTGATTATTTGATTATTCATGGCAAAGGCGAGAAATTCCGAAAAGTGCCTTACCTTGAGAAAGTTAAAAATGAATTGGAACAGTATTGCCAGTTGTGCCCCTTTGCATTTACAGAGGAAACCCCGTTATTTTTAGGCGTTAAAGGAAAACGTCTAGCAACGGGCATTGCCGACCAACAAATGCGCACCTATCGCCACCTTGTTGGCTTGCCAGAGTGGGCCACGCCGCACGCTCTGCGTCACAGCTGCGCCACCCATTTAATGGAATCATCCAGCGATCTAAGGGGCATTCAAGAATTGCTAGGGCACGCGTCTTTATCAACAACCCAAATCTATACCGACATTAACCAAGATTACCTGATGAAGGCCTATAAGAACGCCCATCCGCGGGGGTGATGATAACAAAGAAAACGTTAATCCAATATCCCCATGCTTAACATAAGCAGAATTGGCAGCTTTAAAGAGGGATCAATTCTCTTCTGAGCAATCAAGTAGTCAACGGCTCGACCACGGTTGGCGGTGATGATATCCCCGTTTCTCATTTCATAAATCCGATTTTTAAATCTTCCGGTTGGTCGCTGTTCCACCTCTACTCCTGCTGTTATGCCATTTTGAGGTTGATTTCCTGCCCATATAAATTCTGCCGGTGTTATCACATCTCCAGATTTTACATCTCGCCCCATCAATAGACCACCATACTGAACGACATATACTGTTTCGGTATGTTGATTGTCGTCATTAATCGCGCCAATATATTCCGTAAGCCATGTGTAAATCCTTTGACCTAAAATTTGAGCAGCTTCTTTTCCAATAGGTTGATTCTTCTGAACTTTTTTAAAGTTTAAAGCCTTGTCATAAGCCGCGTCTGGCTTTCCACCAAAATCAGTAAAACGAAGGGACTCCACTAACAAATCCGTTACAGTTTGACGATCATCAGCACCTTTAACTTCGTCCAGAATTCCTCTAAAAAGCAAGTCAGCCAAAGCCTCTGGTGTAGAGGTATTAACAGCTGGTTGAGCCATCAATACATGCCAAAAAGTTTTTAGGTTCTCAAGGTTATCCTGGATATACGGATTGTCAGGGTCAAAAGTTGCCAGATACTTTTTAAGCTGTACTATTTGTGGCGCAGTTACGCGGAACTGGGGGTCTCTAAAGCAGGCTGTCTTGACTAAATCTTCCAAAGTTACAGGACTACCCGCGGGGCGATAGCCGGCTTTTGCGAAAAACTTTTCAGCTGTTTGATCAACAGCATCCTTCATACTCATGAACAACGCCCCACCAAGCTCTATCAGCGGACGAAGTACATTAGGCTGGGCTTTACCATACCCCTCACTTAGGCACAGGAAAACCGTAAAAAAATGTTCGTTATAACGAGGGGCCGATTCTAAAACTTTATTCGCATCAAAGGTCTCAAAAACCTTTTCGGCAAACCCGTCGCGATGACGGTCTCTTTCTGCAGATGTCTGCCCCACTCCGTGCAGAATATTCTTTAAGCGACGTTCCACATCAGGGGGAATCCTCTCATCGCTAATGCCCCAACAACCAGAAAATAACTATAACAAAGCCTGATCGGCTAATGCTTCGACATCACTTCCCTTCGGACAAACTTGCTTTAATTCATCAAGCAATAAGGCAACACTCAACCCGTTGACTGGTTCTTTATGGCCAATTTTTTTATAGGCCAGCTGCCATTCCTGATAGTTGGGCTTAACAAACAGCCTTTCAATCAACGGAAAATCATTCTTATCTACCATGGTTTGTACGTACTGAAACAAAGGAAAATCATGTGCCTTCTTTAAAACCTGCGCTTCTTCATGCTGTTTTAAAGACGCTGCGATTGCAGCATCAAAATCATAATCAGCAGCATGAACATTGGAAATTAAAATAAAAATTAATAAAAGAAACTTTTTTATCAACATAAGTGGGGACTCTTTAATCACAGTTAAACTAATTCTGCTCGCCTATTCGTTAATAAATATTTAACAAGAACACAGATTTCAAGGGTTAAGAAATTTTACATCTCTTGATTTTCTGAAAAAAATGCCTATACCTAAAGAAAAGATATCTTCAATAAAGGTTTTCTGTGTTTCAAACCCTATCGCAGCGGTTATCAACCGTTTTTGAAAAATTGCGCGGTCGCGGCGTTTTGAACGAAGATGACGTCAATGCTGCGTTACGCGAAATTCGTATTGCCCTTTTAGAGGCCGACGTTGCCTTACCCGTGGTGAAGCAGTTTATTGAACAGGTCCGTGAAAAGGCTGTGGGACAGGAAGTTGTTCGAAGCGTCGCGCCCGGTCAAATGGTTATCAAAATCGTTCATGACTATTTGGTTGAGATGCTGGGCACAACGGCCGAACCTTTGAATCTGGCCGCCGCCTCGCCTTTTGCTTATTTATTAGTCGGGTTACAAGGGTCAGGTAAAACCACCACCACAGCCAAATTGGCGCGGCATTTAACCGAGAAATTGAACAAAAAAGTTTTGCTTGTTTCCCTGGACGTCTATCGACCCGCCGCACAGCATCAGTTAGAGGTTCTGGGTCAGCAGCTGCAAATTCCAAGCCTAACCATTATAGAAGGTCAAAAGCCCCTACAAATTGCTGAACGAGCCTTACAAGAGGCGAAGCGCCAAGGCGTCGACGTCATTTTATTTGACACCGCCGGGCGCCTGCACATTGACGAAGAGTTAATGCAGGAAGTTATTGACCTGAAAAAACTGATTCAGCCGTTAGAAACAATTTTGGTGGCTGATGCGATGACCGGTCAAGATGCCGTTACCATTGCCAGTCAGTTTCAAAACCAGGTTGGACTGACAGGGCTGATCTTAACCCGAGTCGATGGCGACAGCCGTGGCGGTGCAGCATTGTCCATGCGGGCCGTAACAGGATGTCCGATTAAGTTCTTGGGCGTTGGTGAAAAAACAAACGAATTAGAGGCGTTTCAACCAGACAGGGTCGCCAATCGCATCTTGGATATGGGCGATATTGTCAGCCTGGTGGAACGGGCCAGCGAAGTCGTTAATCAAGAAGATGCTGAAAAACTTGCAAAAAAAATGCAAAAAGGGCATTTTGATTTGGATGATATGGCTAAACACTTAGAACAAATGATGAAAATGGGTGGTTTGTCCGGCCTGTTAAGTTTTTTGCCAGGTGTGAGTAAGATAAAAGACAAAATGCAGGAAGCCGGTGTGGACGACCGCCTTATTCATCGGCAGATTGCTATTGTGAAGTCAATGACGGTCAAGGAACGGCGCGATTATCGCCTGTTGAATGCCTCGCGAAAGCGGCGTGTTGCAACGGGTTGCGGTCAAACTGTCGCTGACGTGAATCGTCTTTTAAAACAGTTTCAACAAATGCAAACAATGATGAAACAAATGGGAAAATTGGGGCAAAAAGGGTTTATGCGTCAAGGTTTAAGGGGTCTTTTGGGACGGTCTTAAGATATAATGAAAACAATTAAGGAGTTAGAAAACAAATGGCATTGAAAATTCGTTTAGCACGGGGTGGGTCAAAAAAACGGCCTTTTTATCGTATCGTTGTGGCAGAAGCAACCTGTCCACGGGATGGTCGCTTTGTAGAGCGCGTAGGTTCTTACAACCCTATTTTGGCATCTGACCATGCTGACCGTATCGTTTTAAATACGGAACGCGTCAAATATTGGATGTCTGTTGGGGCACAACCAACTGATCGCGTTATTAAGTTCTTTAAAGGAACTGAGCTAGCCACATCAAAAGTAGCGACTTTAAAAAGCAACCCGAAACAAGCGGCACCTAGGAAAAAAGCCCAAGAACGCTTGAAGGCTGAGCAAGCAAAAGCAGAAGCTTTGGCTCAAGCAGCGGAAGCTTAGACTTTTTCTGTGACGACAATTATTACAGCCCAGGCTTCTTCTTCGCGAATATGCCTGGGTGAGATTGTGGCCGCCCAAGGTCTTAAAGGGTGGGTCAGAGTTAAAACTTTCACTGAAGATCCAGCTGATTTAGTGGCCTATGGTCCTTTAATGACTGAGTCCAGTTTGGATTTTCCCTTAAAAATAATGCAGGTTAAGTCAGACAGCCTTGTAATTGCCACCGTTGTGGGCTGTGCTGATCGCAATGCATCAGAAGCTTTGGTGGGAACAAAGTTGTATGTTAACCGCGATCAACTGCCGCCCCCTGTGGAAGATGAATTTTATTACCACGAATTAATCAACAAGCGCGTCCTTGATGAGGAAAACCAATTGGTTGGTACCGTTCGCGCCGTTGAAAATTATGGAGCCGGTGATTTTTTGGAAATCATCGATGATCAGCGAGAAGTTTACACCTTGCCGTTTAACAAGGATACCGTTTCAAGAGTCGATCAAGAAACAGGCGTCATCCATATTAACCGATCATTTTTATTGAATTAACGCGACCTGTGGATTGATTTCTTCTTCTGAGTGAACTTTATGGTTTGGGCAGAATAATAGCTTATATGGGCCCCCCTCGAAACCCCAAACCGCGACTCCGCAAAACAATTAATAATTGTTTTGCCCGCCGCGCACCACAACATGACTCTCCCTTTGCCTCAAAATCTTGCGATTTTGGGCACATCTTCGCACCGGATTCCATCCCGATGAAAATTCGTCTACAGTGACAAAGCGCTCCATCACTGTATACAAGGCAACCTTTCTTTAAAAACAAGGGGGTTTTTATTTGCGTATACCTTGGTGCAGCATATAACAAAGCATCTGCATGATATTGATACGTCATGCCCAAGAATTCTTCGTCTGATATTGGGTTTTCCAGCGTCTTGTTCATAACTAAATCGTAGGCTTCTCTTGTCTTAGGAAGGCCGAAAGAAAAAGGCAACCACCTTGGCATAAGATCACACAATTTCATCCAACAGGATGCATTTTCTTTCATGCCTTCAATAAACATCCACAGTTCCTCCCGCCACGACCAATCGCCAGCGCCAGACCAGTTTATTGTTGCCATCGTTATGTCGGAATATTTCGCCGTAAGCGTTGTTACAATCGGGCCACCCTCTGAAACACCCAAGAAAATCAGCTTTCCATTCCACCCCTTAGGAGGATTCGATTTCAGATGCTCAATCACTGCTTGATGATCCTTTAAACGTTGAGTTCGTGTGTAGTGATCCATGAATTCTTTTGCATTCACCTTATTGCCATCAACACCCCATTGTTCCACCGTTAAGACTGCTGCGCCTAAATCCATAAATTCTTGTAAAAAATAACGATGAAAATGAATGATGCTCCCAATGTCGTCCTTCGTTGTCGAGCCGCCACACAGAATGGCAATGGGGTAATTATCTGCTTTTGGCTTGGTGAAATAGTAAATACTATCGGGCGCATCAGCCTCTAAGCGTTTGGCAGTGAATCGTGAAGATGATGGAATGTCATAGGCAGGCATTCCTTTATCTTGATCCGTATATTTATAGGGCGTTATTTCTTCTGCTGACCAAGATGGGTTTGTAGACAGCATCAAACCAATAATTAAAAAGACTCCCCTCATAACAAATCCCCATCATCCTTAAATTCCAAAATATCGCCCGGTTGGCATTCCAAATGTTCACATATACTTTCAAGGGTTGAAAAACGAATAGCTTTGGCTTTACCGGTTTTTAAAATCGATAAATTTTGCACCGTAATGCCAATCAATTCGGCCAGGTCTTGCAGCTTCATTTTTCGTTTCGCCAACATCACATCAAGGTTCACAATAATTCCCATGGTCATCCCTTTCCTATATTGTGAATCTTTGGTCATCGTGGAGTTTGCTTGCTTCCAACATGACCTTTGAGATAACGATCACAATAATTCCATAAAAGAGGGACTTCATGTTCGGTGTTCCAAACTGAATGTTGATATAACGATGACCAGGTGGGTTCGACAAAGTTACAGCCAAAACCATCAACGTATTGCTGAGCGATCTTATCAAAAGCGCATCAAAGAAAAAGATCCAACCTAAATACTTATAATGTCTAGCATTGGCTGTGCTGAAGATTTCTCCCTTTTGATAGTTTCGGAAAATTGATTTAAGTCCGAATAGGATTAAAACAAAAGGCAACAAGCCTAGAATGTCCGCGCTAAATCCCAGGGTTTTTGAAAAAGGAGTCCATTGAACAGTACTTAAATTAACGTAACCCTCGGGGGTTTGAACGGATTTACCTACTATCCCCTGAGCCAAAAGGTTTTTTATCGTGCCTGTATCAATGAAAAACCATTGAATAATGTCACAGAGGGGAAGTGCGACCAGCAGAACGTTGAAGGTGATTAAAAGATAAGAGCTGACTTTTTGAATTTGGTTCATGATAGCCTCACGTAATATTGTTTTACATGAGGCTATCCTACCGATAAAATTTTGCTAGTCAATAATTTTTTATCGTTTAATAATAAATGTAGATCGATAGATCTATCTCTATTAACCACCCATAATTGTGTTATAAAAGTGGAAAAACCATGTGGAAGAAGCATCTCCACCTATAAATCCAAGTTTGCCAGTACGTGCCGACTCACTAAGCCAGTTTTGTGCATCTTTGTCACCGTCACGTGCACGCGGCCCCAGATAGGCACGACCTGAAACGGGATGCAATCCATCAGATTCATGCCAGGCTGCTCGATTAAGCATCTGTTTGGCATATTCATCACCAAGACTTTCTCTTACCTGCAAATAGGCCAGACCCTCCTCACAGCTAAATCCAAGACGCCCATTCAGGGCAGCTTGATTAACGATCTGTTGGGCATGTTCATCATCATAGCTGCGTATACGTTCTTCCAAATAGACACGGACTGAGGATGGCACATTAAATCTAAACCAACCATTTAAGGCTGCCTGATTGATCATTTGTTGAGCGTGTTTGTCGCCACGACCCGCCCGTTCTTCCAAATAATCAGGCCCTGACAGAGTATCGGAGACTGAGAACCACCCATTCAGCGCTGCTTGATTGAGTATCTGTTGAGCATGCTGATCGCCAAGGCGCGCCCTGTTTTGCAGATGGGACAGACGCGACTCACAAGTAAACCCAAGTCTACAAAGAAGTGCCGCCTGGTTGATCATTTGTTGGGCATGTTCATCACCACGATCAGCCCGTTCTTGCAAATAGACAGAACCTGAGATCTCATCGAACCCAAGGCGTCCATTCAATGCCGTCATGTTGATCATTTGTTGAGCATGTTCGTCACCAAGACTTGCTTTTGTTCGAAGATAAGCAGCACCTGAAATAGCATTAAATCCATGCTCACCAAGACGCGCAGCGTTATTAAGCAACTCTTGCGCATGAACACTGACTGCCGGACCGGCGTCTGAAAAAGCCATCAAAGCTTCAGCATATCGACCAGCTGCCATAAACAAGAACCACAAAGGGCGTTTGCTAACTCAGGGGAATAGCTACCCTGAATATGGCGCATAAGAATCGCATCCTTGATGAGTTTTTCTCGATTCTCAAACATGTCGTGAAACTTGGCCTGCACATGGCATAATAGGACCACTGCCATTCTCAGTGTTTCGGGATTTTTGTCGACATATCCTGCGATATTATCCTTGTTAAGTCTCGGACAATAAAGACTCCTAATATCATCCCAAGCTGGAAAATTATGGAAACGTAGATCCCTTGATGCATTTGCAGAGGCAATGGCATCTTTGAAGGAATTCATCTCCAGAACAGTTAATCTTGGTCTGTCCGGCAAATCGTTGACCGGATTGATACCCGCTGGAATTTCTGTTCGAGGGATTAACGATCCAGATTCAAAAGCATCTATATCATCAGTCGGTACGGCAGAGAGTTGTAAATAGGTTCCTAGGACAAAACAAAAGGCAATTTTTGTGAGCATAATGAAAAATTCCTATTAAGGTACGCATGGCTATTGAATAAAATTTTAACTTATTTTATTGAGAATCCTCCATAAAATTCTTAAAAGTCTCAAAAATTGTGGAGTAGATTAAGCCGCCCTTAACCTTTATGATCCAACTCAATCTAACCAATATAAAAATAGTTTAATGACTTGGCGCGCAACCGTTCTGACCCTTTTCCCTGAAATGTTTCCAGGCCCCCTACAATACTCTCTGGCTGGCAGGGGACTAGCCCAAAACATTTGGCAACTGCAAACCTTAAATATTCGTGATTTTGCCCTCGATAAACACAAAACAGTGGATGATACCTGTTTTGGGGGTGGGGCTGGCATGGTTTTAAAGCCTGACGTGGTGCATGCCGCATTACAGGCTGGGTTAGAAAGTTACGAAGGCGACAAACCATCCATCCTTTACATGACCCCGCGTGGTGTGCCACTAACACAAGAAAAAGTTCATTCCTTGGCTGACAACAACCCTAAGGGCACAATCATCCTGTGCGGCCGCTATGAGGGCATTGATGACCGTGTTATTCACCACTGGCGCGAACATCACGGTCTGCAAGAGGTTAGCATGGGTGATTATATCCTGTCGGGGGGAGAGATGGCAGCCCTTACAGTCATCGATGCCTGCGTGCGTTTATTGCCCGGCATTGTGAATACTCAAGAATCTTTAGAGTCAGAAAGTTTTGAACTGGATTTATTAGAATTTCCGCACTACACTAAACCACAAAATTGGCAAAACCAGATCGTGCCTGAAATACTGCTGTCAGGTGATCATAAAAAAATAGCCGCATGGCGTCATAATCAAGCAGAACAAATAACCCAGGAACGGCGGCCAGATTTATGGCAGGCCTACCTGAATAAAAAAATACCGTCAGACCAGAGATAGGGTTTGACCCTAGCGCTTAGAAAAACGCTAGGATAGCCAAGGAGTTTATCGTGAATCTGTTACAACAAATCGAAGCCGAGCAAGTTGAAAAACTAAGCGCCGGAAAAATATATCCTGACTTTCGCCCTGGCGATACGATCAAAGTCCTCGTCAAAGTTGTGGAAGGCGAACGCGAACGCACCCAGATTTTTGAAGGGGTTGTTATTGGTCGCAAGCATAGAGGCTTAAATTCCTCTTTTAGAATCCACAAGCTTTCCTATGGCGAAGGCGTTGAACGGGTGTTCCCTTTGTATTCACCAAATATCAGCGTAGAGGTTGTACGTCACGGTGATGTCAGACGTGCGAAGCTTTATTACTTGCGTGGCCGTACTGGTAAGAGAGCGCGTATTGCCGAAAAGCGTCGTGATATTGGCGCTACTGCAAAAAAACAAAGCTAATTTTATCAATTAACGTTCGCAGACAGACTGTTTTCGCTTTGGCGGAGATGGTCTGTTTTTGTATTGTCATCACAACGGCGGCCTTTCCATACCGCGAGACTTTGGGTTTTAACGGCGGAGAGATGATTGAACGGTTTCAATCTACCCCTCATCCTCTTCAATCACATCCAGGGAAAAATGATGCAGCAGGTGCATCAACGTTAAACCATAAAGACGGGCGGTTTGGGCAATAAGCCGGCGGCTGTCAGCCTCTAATTGATTATGGGTAATAATCAATTGCTTCGGTAAACGGTTTGCTGTTTTCAAATCATTCAACACAAATGCCAATTCTTTCAAGCTTCCCGTAATGGGAACGCCGTGAATTTTGCGGCCAATTTCTTCATCATCAAGGGTGATCAAAGCAATCGGATCATAAGGCAAGTTAGGGCTGTGGAGAACTTCGCGGATAAAGCTTTCAGCCTGAGCACTGCACCCAATCAGCAAAACAGGAATAGAGGCTTCGGCGTTTTTGCGTTTGTTTTGGTGCAGGTGACGTTCATGAACAAGGCGATATAAAAAGCGGGGCAACCCTAACAGCGTAATAAAGACCAAGTTGTTAATGATGATCACCGACCGAGGCATTGATTCTTGTTGGGCAATTAAAATCATCAACGGAAAATAAATCACATTTGATAAAATGGCCGATAAAGACAAAGGAACCATGTCTTCAAAAGTTATATACCGCCACAACGTTCGGTGAGTTTGCATCCAACAAAATATACTGGCGCTGGTTAAGGCAAAGACCAACATGTTCTTTAAAATAAATTGGGGAGAATAATCCAAAAATTCATCGCCCACCCGCAGATAAAGGGAGATAAACAAAGACAAAAACGCCATCAGCGTATCGAACGCCAACACCGCTTGTGGCATAACAAGGTGGGGGTGGTTAACAGCCGTATCGAAATGTTTCTTAACCGCCGAACAAACCACACTCATCATTTTTTTAACGTTTGCTTTTATTTCCATTTGTCATTCGATCCCTTGACATCCCAACTCCGTCATCACGAGGAGCCGAAGGCGACGTGGTGATCCAGGGGGTTTTCCTGGATTGCCGCGCTTCGCTCGCAATGACGAACAAGAACCCTTTTTACGTATCCAAAAAGCTGCGCAATTTACGTGACCGGCTAGGGTGCTTTAACTTACGCAAGGCTTTGGCCTCAATCTGACGAATACGTTCCCGTGTAACCACAAACTGCTGACCAACCTCTTCCAAGGTGTGATCGGTGTTCATACCAATACCGAACCGCATACGCAAGACTCTTTCCTCACGCGGGGTTAAGCTTGCCAACACCCGTGTGGTTGTTTCCCGCAAGTTTGCATGAATCGCCGCATCAATCGGCAGAACAGCATTCTTATCTTCGATAAAGTCACCTAAGTGGCTGTCTTCCTCGTCACCAATTGGCGTTTCAAGGCTGATCGGTTCCTTGGCAATTTTCATGACTTTACGAATTTTATCCAAAGGCATCATCAGTTTTTCAGCCAATTCCTCAGGCGTTGGCTCACGGCCAATTTCATGCATAATCTGACGTGATGTTCGAACCAACTTGTTAATCGTTTCAATCATATGCACAGGAATACGAATGGTACGCGCCTGATCGGCAATCGATCGCGTAATAGCCTGGCGAATCCACCAGGTTGCATACGTTGAAAACTTGTAACCACGACGGTACTCAAATTTATCAACCGCCTTCATCAAACCAATATTTCCCTCTTGAATAAGGTCTAAGAACTGCAATCCGCGGTTTGTATACTTTTTAGCAATCGAAATCACCAAACGCAGGTTAGCCTCAATCATCTCTTTCTTTGCCCGAGAAGAATCACGCTCGCCGCGTTGAACAACCGCAACAATACGGCGGAATTCAGTAAAGGGAACCCCAATTTTCTCTTCAACTTTTTCAACTTCTGCTACCAGAGTTTCTAAATCGGCCACATGCGCTTCCAAAAACTTCTGCCACGTTTTATGGGTTTGTTTTTGCACTTCCTTTAACCAGGTCCTATCAAAATTTTGCTTCGTAAACTGCTGCAAAAATTGATCTCTCTTAACGCCACAAATCTCAGCCTGAGTTGCCAAATTTCTTTCTAAAGTTGCAATGCTACGATTAAGAATATTATGTTGTTCTATTAATTCTTCGATGCTGTCGATGTTCAGCTTCAATTCATCAAAGTTCTGTATCAAGTTTTCTTTTAGCTTTTTGTAGGCTTCATCATCAGCAACTAAAGTCCCTTTTGTTTTCAAAAGATGTTTTTGGTGCTCAAACAATTTGGCATACATATCGACGTGATTTTGAAACAAACCAACAACTTTGGCTTTTGCTGCTTCATCGACCTCAGATCCGCTGGAAACTGGGGCAACTTCTTCTAACGCATCAGCAGCCGAGTCATCTTCTTTCAACTCAAGGTCGGTATCATCTTGGTTGCCCGTATCAATTGTGATTAAGTCACGCAAAGACAAAAGACCGGCTTCTAGATTTTCCCTCCAATGATTTAAAATCTGAGCTGTCACAGGGCTTTCGCAAAGGCCGCCAATCATGGTTTCGTACCCTGATTCTATGCGTTTCGCAATCGCAATTTCCCCTTCGCGGGACAGCAACTCGACATTGCCCATTTCGCGTAAATACATGCGAACAGGGTCATCTGTACGGCCGGCAACTTCTTCTTCAGATTCTTCGTTACTTTCGTCAAATGCGAACTCTGATGGAGGAAGAGGAGGACTTAAATCGCCTGACAAAGAAGTCTCTTCGGCTTCATCGCTGTCAACAATGCTTATACCCATTTCAGCAATCAGCGTCATCGATTCATCAATTTGGTCAGAAGAAAGCTGATTTTGAGGCAAAGCCTCGTTCAGCTCATCATAGGTGATGTATCCTCTTTCCTTGCCCTTTACCAGCAATCTTTTTAAGGAAAGGTTCGTTTTGCTAAGCTCCATAAGAGGAATGTCATCCTCAGTTTCGCCTGGTGATAGGTCAACTTTTTTAGAAAGTTTAATAGCCATAAGAATTTATACTCCTTAAAAAAAACGGGTCAAATCGGTCGGATTCAGGGAAGAAAAATGTTTTTTAACGCCTTCATTTTTTGCCAAGACTGGTCATCAAGAGATTTCTTTGTATCTTCTTGAGCTTGTTTGAGGTCATTTTTTACTTCTTGCTTCCATGTTGTTTGCTGCCAAATCTCTTGCCATCGTTCTAAGGCGACTTTAGGGTCGCTGCCTTGGATAGCAAAAGGGGCGTGTAAGTACAGGTCTTTATCGAACAAACCATCGATCTCTAAGGCAAAGCCTAAGTCGCAAAGCTTGTCTTTTAAAGTCTCTAAATTTTCATGGGGGTATTCTAGCATCAATTGCTTTATACTCTGCCAGCTTTCCTTTTGAAAATCAAGACTCGCGAACTGTTCAAACACTTCCTTCAATAAGGTAGGGTGCGTAATCAAAGTTGCCAATAATATTTTATGAACTAAGGTGTTTTTTTTAAGCGAGACTCTCGGCAAAGGCAAGGAACCCGAGCTTATCTGCGGCTTATAGCTTTTTTGGGCTGGTGAAAAACGTTTTTCCTGATACCAAAATCGGTTGAGCCGTTCAGCAAAATCAAGCTCATAGAATTTACGCATGTCTGTATCTTGAATTGTTTTGACCAAATCGAACGTACGGCGTTTGAACTGCGCCTTGCCTTCAGGCGTCGATAAGGCCTCCATCGGCTGCATTTTCAACAAATTGTCCCACAAACTTTCGACCAAACTTAAAGGTGCATTTATCACAGTCTTCAACGCAGACGGACCTTTTTCTTTCAAAAAACTGTCGGGGTCTTCGCCAGCGGGCAAATAACAAATCTTTAAACTTTTGTCAGCGGTTAACAAAGGTAATGCCCGTTCACTGGCACGGAAAGAGGCGCGCGCGCCGGCCTGATCCCCATCAAAACATAAAATTGGACAAGAATGACGTCGCCATAATAAATTCAATTGCTGCTCTGTTACGGCGGTGCCAAGGGGGGCCACAGCTGTTGTAAACCCCACTTGATACAGCGATATAACATCACAATAGCCTTCCACAAGAATAGGCGGCGCTTCCCTGTTGATGTGTTTTAAAGCCTGGTGATAGTTGTACAGAACATGGCCTTTGTGAAAAACAGCGGTTTCAGAGGAATTAATATATTTAGCTTGGTCTGCTGTTTGATTTTTTGACCCAAGAATACGGCCCCCAAACGCAATGACACGGCCCTTAAGATCACAAATGGGAAACATAACGCGTCCCCGAAAGCGATCATAAGTCCTTTGACGATCATCTGTTTGAATCAGGACACCCGCCTTTAAGATTAACGCCTTATCAAACCCTTTTTGAGTAAGCGCCTGATGTAAAGAACTGCCGCCTTGTTTCGGATCGGGCGCAAACCCCAGTCGAAATTGACTTTGAGTTGATTGATTAAACCCACGCGAATTAATGTAATCACGAGCCTGTTCGCCACAGCTTTGTTGAAGACGCGATTCAAACCATTGACAGCTAAATTCCAGAATCTGATACAACTCAGACGGAGCCGCATCAGGCTGGCTGGCTGATTCTTGTATTGTGATGCCCAACGTTTCGGCCAACTGGTTGACGGCCATTTTAAAATCTAGATTATGCTTATGCATAACATAGCTAATAACATCCCCATGGGCACCACATCCAAAACAGTGATAAAACCCCTTGTGGTCATTAATAGTGAAAGAAGGCGTCTTTTCGTGATGAAAGGGGCAGAGGCCTGAAAATTCATTTCCCTTGCGCACAAGCTTAATATCACGTCCGATCACTTGTGATACGTTAAGACGTTCCCGTATTTGTTGGGTGTAAAGCGATAAATCTGTCATTAAACCACTCTACAAGTTTTGAAGCTTTTGAGAATTAAGAATTTTTTAATCTTTCAACACTGGGTTGTCATCATCTGCCGCTGATCGCGTTATAGAAAAGGAAAAACACGTCAATCCTAGCGCCGACCTCTTCCATGAAAGCAAGCTTCTCTTGTGCATTTTGGTCACCAGCACGTACGCGGGCTTCAAGATAGTCACGTCCTGTCTCAGTATTAAATCCAAAGTAGCCAACTTCTGCTGCATGATTGAGACTTTCTTGCGCATTTTGGTCACCAGCAAGTATGCGGGCCTCAAGATAGTCACGCCCTGATACAGTATTAAATCCAAGGGTGCCATACAGTGCCGCCTCATTGAGATAATTCTGTGCATTTTGGTCACCATGATTCCGTACGCGGTCCTCGAGATAGGCAAGCCCTGTCGCGTCATCAAATCCACAGTAGCTATGCCGTGCCGCGTCATTGAGCCTCTGTTGTGCATCTTGGTCACCAGCACCTGCGCGGGCTTCAAGAGCACGCCTTGACGTAGCATCAAATCCAAGGTCGCCACGCCGTGCCGCTTCATTGAGCATCTGTTGTGCATGTTGGTCACCAGCAAGTATGCGGGCGTCAAGATAGGCACGCCCTGTCGCGTCATCAAATCCAAGATGGTAGCCAAGCCGTGCCGCATTATTGAGCATCTGTTGTGCATGTTGGTCGCTATGATCCCGTGCGCGGGCCTCAAGATAGACACGCCCTGATACAGCATTAAATCCAAGGGTGCCATACAGTGCCGCTTCATTGAGCATCTGTTGTGCATGTTGGTCGCTATGATCCCGTGCACGGACCTCAAGATAGGCGCGCCCTGTCACAGTATTAAATAAAATGTAGGCATGCCCTGCCGCATCATTAAGTCTTTCTTGTGCATGTTGGTCACCAGAACGTATGCGGGCTTCAAGATAGGCGCGCCCTGTCTCAGCGTTAAATCCACAGAAGCCATTCGATGCTGCGTCATTGAGCTTCTTTTGTGTCTCAACATTCACCGCCGGACCAGCTTGTTCTAACGCCGCAAAAACCTCTGCATGCCGCCCAGCTGCTAACAGCAGATAACCCCGAAGGGCATGTGCAAATTGGGGGGTATAGGTTCTATCGATGCGGCCCATAAGCTCAGTATCATCGATGAGTGCTCTTCGATTCTCAAGCAGATCATGAAGTTTACGCTGTACATAGCCAGAGATGAGAATAGCCGTTCTTAGGTTTAAAACATTTTTATCCTTATATCCTTTGATATAATCCGTATTCAATTTTGGCAAATGGATACGTCTAATTTCATCCCAAAGAGAGAAATCGTTGCGAGTTCCTGGGCTTGAATTTGCATGGGCGATGGCATCCTGCAAAGAAAGAAATTGTACCCCGGTGGGTCCCGATTCCTTATGCATAACATCGGCTAGACCTGGTGGTGCCGTGGCTGCTGCTTGCACAAGGTCTTCACTGGCTGATAATGCTACGGTAATTAAAAGGGAACGCTTTAACAGATTATTCATAAGTATAAAGTATTAATTTTTGTGTATTGTATATTTAGGGCCACATTCAAGCTGCAAGTGCAACACAGTGTAAATTTTCATTAAAGACCTGAAGAGGAGTTTTCCACATCAGTTTCTTTCTTGGAGTTTCATTGTAGTTTAAGAT
>CAIVFQ010000026.1 GCA_903905285.1 uncultured Alphaproteobacteria bacterium | reverse complement strand
TCTGTTACAACATTTAAAAAATTTTATTGCTATAGCTTTTTTAAAAAAATTATCTATAATTATACTTAACACACCTGCCATGCCTCTGCCTGTTTTTTCAGGTACGCACAAATCGGCGGGTTTTTTTTTGGACGCATAAATCCGTGACACGATTCACCAAACAAGCACTGACCATCCAAGAGCAAGTGGATCAATGGGTTGGCCGTGGTCTCAAGGTTCCTGACCGCAAAAAAGCCGAACATTTCCTCTCTGTTATCAGCTACTACAGGCTTAGTGCTTACAGCTTGCCTTTTCAACTTGGCAGCAACGACCATCGTTTCAGGCAAGGGACAAGCTTCGACGACATCCTCAACCTGTACAGCTTTGATCGCGAACTAAGGTTGCTCGTCATGGATGCCATCGAACGGCTTGAAGTTGCGCTACGCACCAAAATTACCAATCACATGTCCGTTACCCACGGTCCGCACTGGTATCTTGATAAGAATCTATTTAATGCTGGCTATAAACATAATAATCTACTTATAAAGATTGACGATGAAATGGCTAGAACAAATAAAGAAACCTTTCTTGAACACTATCAAAGAACATACTGTAATCCATCGCGTCCACCTAGCTGGATGGTGACTGAAATATTGACAATTGGAGATTTGTCTATCCTTTACGATAGACTTTCAAATTCAAGTGACCAACATGATATCGCAAGCTGCTTTGGCATCCATTCGAAACTTTTACGCTCATGGTTTCGCTCAATATCATATATAAGAAATATCTGCGCTCATCACTCGCGGCTGTGGAATCGTGATTTGCGGGTTACACCACAAAGACCTCATAAACCGCCGCAATGCCTTAGCCAATGGATTAAGGATCAGAATACCATATTAAATAGCCGTATTTATTTTTCGCTGGTTGTGATTGAATGCCTATTGCAAAAAGTCAATCCTGAATCTACTTGGCATTGGCGTCTTAGGTATTTATTAGAAAAATATCCGAAGATAACTAAGGCAAGCATGGGTATTCCAGATAATTGGTTGAACGATGTATTTTGGAGATTCCAAGGCGAAGCCCCGAAATTTCATAGTTAAATATCTAAAAACGCTAGGGGAAAAGATGAAAGGCGAAAACCTCAGCGCCGAACTGGCATGGTTCCATGTCTTCAAGGCGATGATAGACGATGGAGAAGTGGCGAAAATCGGTGCAAGCGCATTCACCACTTACTGCGTCATTAAATCGCACACCAACTTCGCAACGGGCGTGGCGTTCCCAAGCATTGAGACGATCAGCAAGAAATCTGGCATCAGCCAAGCCCAAGTGAAACGGGACTTGAAAACGTTGGAAGCTAATGGCTTGTTGACCAAAGAAAGGCAATGGAAGCAAAACGTCTATACCCTGCGCGAGAAAATCCTCATCACCGACGAAACCGGAAAACCAGCGGGTCAAGCGACTTGGGATTACTTGCCCGATGCCGTTCGGGGCGCGGTGGCGGATTTAAAAAATGTGCTAGTGACCGGTCAATTTGCCGATGCCAAGATCGTGATGATCGAAAACTTGCAAGTCAATGTCATCAAAAATGAAGCGGGTGCCGTGGTCAATGCGTATAACGGCAATGCTGTGAACAAATCAAAGAAAACAAGTGGATGAAAACTTGTCAGGGGTCACTGTGACACTTGATACCCCCTTCTCAGGTATCACAGTGAGCTAGTAACAAGAAAGGCTTTTGACAAGATAGAAGCTTTATTACTATTAATTCCTGTGGAAAAGTGGAAAACTCGAAAAACCAGATAAAAGGAGTGCCTACGGCACAACCATTTTGATGGGGGCTACGCCCCCAAACCCCCAAAAGCAAGTTTGTCGCCAGCGAATGGCAAGGCTCAAGGACTAGACTGGATTGGCAAAAATTGCCAACATAAAGCCATGTCACCTATGAAAGTTGAAAAGCCATGACCACCATGAACATATCCCTGCCCGATGCCATGAAAGCCTTCGTGAAAAGAACAGGGTCAGGTCTTGTTCTTTGACTTTAACTTTTTATAAATAATCAAAAAACAAGACCTGACCCCTTTTTTGTGTGTGACCCCTTTTTTGTGTGGGCAGACGGTGAAGCTGTCTACCCACCCTGCCGGGCTTTGGTAGGCAAAAAGCAAGACCTGACCCCGTTCTTTCATCCCTGCTGGAATGACGGCATTTTTTGCTCGGCATGACTTGTGTATAACGATGAGCGCCGGAGCGATCAAAAAAAAGCGGGGTTGCAGAAAGGTAGCCCGCATGGAGCGAAGCGGAATGCGAGAAGTTTGCCGTCCCGTTCTCCCGGATTATGCTTCGCTTTATCCGGGCTACGCGGGCTAGAAAAACCCAGCAGCAAATAAATTGACATCCGTACATACAAATGAACATACTAAAGCTATGTTCGTGCAAGAAGCGGCAGGATTTGATTGGGACCAGGGCAACCGGGACAAATGCCAGAAGCATGGCGTTTCGGTTGATGCCCTTGAATCCGCATT
>CAIVFQ010000025.1 GCA_903905285.1 uncultured Alphaproteobacteria bacterium | reverse complement strand
GAGGGCTTCTATCTCTTTATCTTTTTTATCCATACAAAACTTATGAATGATTTGAACAAAACTTTAAACACTTTTTTCTTTCCCAACCTGGGTAGTTACCTTTTTAGTAAGAGTTTGGGCGTGTTCAAATTGAATCTTGGGGTCGGTTGGCAGGGCTCTAGGGGAAGAGTATGAATTAAGAGAAGAACACCCTACCCCCCTTTCGCCTTCTATCCAACCACTTGCCAAAAGGGTTTCTGAAGAATTAGCGATAAAAAGAAGAACAGCAGAACATTTCATGAGTCTCTGAAAATACATTTTAAATTCCTTAAATTAAAAGTAATACAATCCGTCTCGATCATTCTATCGGAATTTTCATGGTGCTGAAGACAGGAATCGAACCTGCGACCTACTGATTACGAATCAGTTGCTCTACCAACTGAGCTACTTCAGCTAAAACGTGCCCACCACCTTACCTAAAAATGAATCACACGTCCATAAGCATCCAGAACCGACTCGTGCATCATTTCTGACAACGTTGGGTGCGGGAAAATGGTGTGCATCATTTCGGCTTCCGTGGTCTCTAAGCTTTTAGCTAGAGCAAACCCCTGGATCAATTCAGTAACCTCAGTCCCAATCATGTGGGCGCCTAAGAATTCCCCCGTCTTGGCATCAAAAATTGTTTTCACCACCCCTTCTGTCTCGCCCAAGGCAATGGCTTTTCCGTTACCCACAAACGGGAAACGACCCACTTTTACCTCATGCCCTTCGGCTTTTGCCTTAGCCTCTGTCAGGCCAATGCTGGCAATTTGCGGCAAACTATAGGTACAGCCAGGGATATTATTAACTTTTAAAGGGTGAACATTATCAAGCTTGGCAATCTTCTCTATACATATAATGCCTTGGTGCGAAGCCTTATGAGCCAACCAAGGGGGCCCTGCCACATCGCCAATGGCATAAATACCCGATTCAGCCGTGGCGCCCCATTGATCAACTCCTATTTGACCACGATCAACCTTAACTTTTGTGTACTCAAGTCCCAGATCTTCTGTGTTGCCCACCACGCCAATTGCAACAATGACCGCGTCAACTTCGACCACTTGTTTCTTTTTATCGGCTGACTCAAGAACAGCCTTAACCGTTTTATCACCAGCTTCCAGATTTGAAACCGTTGTATTTAAATGAAACCGCATGCCCTTCTTCTCAAAAGACTTTTGCGCAATGGCTGAAATCTCCTCGTCCTCTTGGGGAAGAATGCGGTTTTGCATTTCAACAACTGTGACGTCACTGCCCATAGTGCGATAAAAACTGGCAAATTCTATACCAATAGCCCCTGACCCAATAATCAATAAAGACTTTGGCATAAAGCTTGGCACCATGGCTTGCTTCGCCGTCCAAACCCGCGGATGATCGGTTGGCATGCCCGTCAACAAACGCGCCCGAGCCCCCGTTGCTAAAATAATATGATCAGCTGTTATGGTTTCCATCTTATCATCTGAACCCTGAATCTGCAGAGAGCCTGCTTTTTCTAGGCGAGCATAACCCTTAAACACCGTGACTTTGTTTTTCTTTAACAAGTGTTGAATGCCACCAGCCAGCTGGTTAGAGATTCGACGAGATCGTTCAATAATTTTTTCCAAATGAATCTGATAGCCATCGATCGTGAAGCCAAAATCTTGCGCGTGATCGATAAGGTGCTTAATTTCCGCACTTCTTAACAGCGCCTTGGTTGGAATACATCCCCAATTTAAACAAACCCCCCCTAGTTGATCACGTTCAACCACGGCTGTTTTCAGCCCCAACTGGCTAGCTCGGATGGCGCTTACGTACCCTGCTGGGCCGCTGCCGACGATCACCACATCAAACGAACTCATACTTAAACTTTCAATCAGATTCTACCAATGGACTAACCATAAAAGGAGAGAACTTTAGTGGCAAAGGGTTTTTTAAAAAACCTTTCCTTGGTAAGCAAAAAATTAACGAAAAATTAACTATTAAGGGGATATCCTAAAATGATACATAAAATTTAAAAATAATTAATTC
>CAIVFQ010000024.1 GCA_903905285.1 uncultured Alphaproteobacteria bacterium | reverse complement strand
TGCCTTGTATGCAGTGATGGAGCGCTTTGTCACTGTAGACGAATTTTCATCGGGGTGGAACCCGGTGCGAAGATGTGCCCAAAATCGCAAGATTTTGAGGCAAAGGGAGAGTCATGTTGCGGAGTTGCGGTGGGGAGGCGCTGCGATTGGGGGGTCGAGGAGGGCCCCTTATAAAGGGACAAGTATGTCCGGAAGAAACTTCAACCTTTATCAATCCACTAAATCATCTTTGCCTTTTTCATGAGGTCTTTCTGTAGGATTTAGAGGTTCTCGTTATAATTTTTGAAAGTTGATATCACATAAGTTGGCGTTGCCTGATAGGTATTTCTAAGCGTCGTTAGTTGTCTTTGAAAGATATCTTGGTGTTGCCAGTAAGGCAGCAAGGCTGACCCGTGAACGCCCATCAAAACCATGACACTGTCAATTCCATAGGCGTTGGCCCCTTTAATATCTGTTGCCAGGGAATCACCAACCATGAGGATTTTGTTCTTTTCAACTGTTTTGCCCAACTGCTGTTGCGCTATGTCATGCACCTTTTGGTACATTAAGGGGTCTGGCTTTCCATGCAGCCGAACAGAACCGCCACCATTTTGATATACCTCAGCCAACAGGCCAGCGCACAGCACCCGATCTTGACCATAAATGACCTGCTTGTCGGCATTGGCACATACCAGCGGTAAGTTGCGGTCCAAAGCCGCATTTAAGATAGGGTCGTATTCTTCTAAACTTTGAATCCAATCAACTGTACCGCTCATCAGCACAAAATCAGCCTGCTCAAGGGTTGGCACAGAAACGTAATCTAATGTATTGAAAATGGGCGTGTAGGTTTCAGGCCCCATGTGATAAAGATTCCCCCCCAACGATTGATAAAAGGCATCATGTCGGTCTTTTAAGGTTGCATGACAATCAGCGCCAGAGGTATGAACACCTTGATAAAGATCACCAGGTACGCCCATTTGGGTAAGGCGATCTGCCGTTTGTTGAACCAAGCGGGGGCTGTTCGATAATAAGAAAACGGGTTTTTCCCTTTTTTTCAAATCCCTTAAACAATCTAGGGTATTGGCAAAGGGTTCTTTTCCATTATGAATAACGCCCCATAAATCAAAGAAAAACACATCATACGCGTCGGCAATGTCGCTAAAGTTCGAAAGCAGCAAACTCATCAAACCTTCACCTCTTGCTTAGGAATTCCCCAGACTAAATAGGTAAAGGCATCTTTTAGGCGCTTGAAAAAACCCGCCCTTTCAATGGTGATGGCAGCAACAAGCGGAAATTCAATAGGCTGCGGCAAAGAAGACGAAGTGACGGTTATTTTCCCCATGATAGTTCCCTGTTGGATAGGCGCCTCAAGGGGAGATTGGTAAGAAATCTTAATTTTCAAATCTTTCTTCGCAGACTGTGGAACCGTAACGATAGCATCCTTTTCTACGGTAAGCGGCAAGACATTTTCATGCCCGTACCATACAGGAATTTCATCAACCAAATCTTGAGCTTTGAAAATGATTACGTTGGTAAAAGTATGTGTTGCCCAGTTTATCAACTTAGTCGCTTCGTCCGCGCGGGCCTGCATAGATGGCAGTCCGTTGATAACCAACACATACCGCTGCCCTTGATGCACGCAAGACGCCACCATGCCATACCCTGCTGCGTCTGTATGGCCCGTTTTAACACCATCACACCCGATATTTTTATAAAGCAAGGGGTTGCGGTTGCCTTGGGCAATGCCACCATAGGTAAAACTTTTCTCGCTATATAAGCTATAATAGTCGGGATGATCATGAATGGCATGCTGGGATAAAATAATTAAATCACGCGCTGTTGTTTGATGGTCAGGATGCGGCAAGCCGGTCGCATTTTTAAACGTGGTGTGCGTTGCCCCCAGGGCATGAGCCCGTTGAGTCATTTCGGCTGCGAACGTTTCCTCTGACCCGCTAAGGCTTTGGGCTAAAATAATGCTGGCATCATTGCCTGATTGAATAATGATCCCTTTCAAAAGGTCAAGCACCGAAACTTGATCATTAATGTTCAAGAACATTGACGATCCTTCGGTACGCCATCCTTCTTTACCGACTGTAACCAAAGTATCTGGCCGAATGACGCCGGCTTTGATTTTTTCAATCGCTAAATAAGCGGTCATGATTTTTGTCATGGAAGAGGGATGCATCAGTTCGTCAGCATTCTTTTGCATCAGAACAACACCTGTCTGATCATCAACCAGAATGGCCTGTTTGGCCTTAACCTCAATTTCTGGTAAGCCCACGGCACTGGGGAATTCTGCTTTAACGGTTTCTTCTTTGGCAGCAGGTTGTTTGGTAGGCTCAGAGCTTTTAGTTTTATCTGCTTTTTTAACGGCGACCTTTGACGATTTTCCCTTAGGGAGTTTTTCTTTGGGTGCCGCTGAAAGATCACTTGCCAACAAAGAGGTTAACAACACAAACAGCAAAGAAAACTTGAAATACTTTTTCATTCAATGAAACCGAAAGAAACGAAATTTTATATGGCCTTAATTTAGCCGATAAGCACGAGAGAAGGAACAGTTAAGGCCAGGGTAACTTCATTAAAAGTTATGGATTCATCATTATGTGTCGGGTGCGTTTGGGTTTTAAAATGTAAAAACATCCCTTGACAAAAACAACCCATTCACTTACATGACAATCACGAGTCAATAAGTTGAATGGACGAAAATATGACACGTAGTATTACATACATTCTGTTGCTGATGTTTATTTCAATAAATTCAAATGCTGCAATTTTTGAAGAAGGACCAGCCTGTCAGAGCTCTAAATATCTGATTGGCCTGACCACTGAATTTGACGCTGGACGCACGTCAGAAGAATCTCAACCAATTTATAATCAACTTCAAAACGTCGATAGGAACCTTCGGGCAACGACTGGAGATGTAGCAACCATTTTTCAAACGATTCTAACGCTTCGTTATCGTAGAGCGTTTTCAGAAGATCAATTTGTTACTGACAATCCCTTTTTGAAGGCTCAATTCCTGGCCTATAGAGTGATGGATATGGCCTGCGAAATTTTAACGCAAGGTCCGATAACATTAGCGGAATTAAGAGCAGAAACCATCAAGAAAGCCCAAGAAGTAAAAGGTTTTACAGATGCGCATATCGCCGCCCTGATCCCCGATGCAGCTGTTACTATGGTTCAATATCCGGAATTTACGCCAGAAGGAAACGGGCAAGTGGGGCAAGAGGGCGTTTTGTTGGGTCATTACGACAAAGAGAAAACTCTAGAAGTCTTGCAAACTGAAAAAGATCAAGGAAAGGCCATATACTTAGTATTGGGGCTAGGAAACCGCCAACCTGCCCCCGCAGGACAAAGAACACCCGGCGGCAAAGATATCGTCTGGGTTTATCTGGACAGATCTGCCAATGTTCATTCCACCAATCTCAAGGAATATTTTCTATGGGAAGATTTCAATCAAAGATTGGGAAGAATATTACCTGAAGGGTTTTTTGACGCTGTTATTTTTGATCGTGCCGTAGTACATCAAGCAGGCAGTAACTTGGAAACCATTATTGGAATAACAAAAGTCTTAAAAGAAGATGGTTTTTGCCTTTTTGACACCTCCCGAAGGGGTTTCCCCTCTTTCCTTTGCGATGGTGTTGACTGCGAATTTAAAACCACATTTTTTCACAACGGAAAAACTAAAGGGTGGCCAGCAGTGCATGATTCCCAGCGTGGCAGACCTATTGCTGAAGAAGCTCTCAGGAAGCTAGAAAAAAGCCGAGATAAATGCTTACAAGAATTATTTGAAGATTTATTCTCTGAGGTGACCATCCTTTACGATGAGGACACACTCAGTTTCAAGACGAGAGAGGGGTCTGTTAATTTTGGTTTTAACCAGACATCACCGGGGTTTTTATTAGAAGGTCCTCGTAAGGGACAAATTAAGGGCGCTCCGTTTTATGGGTGGCTATATAGATAGAGGGTGTGATCAAAATTTAATCAACAAAGACCATTTTTGCATTTTTAAATATGGTCGTTCTGCCGTTAGGACTTTTCATTCCCACCCTGGAATTACAGCCCCTTGGAACGTTTTAATGATAAATTGTTTGATCTCGTCGCTTTGGTAAATGCTTACAAGCTTTTGAATGCGGCTGTCTTGTTCTTTGTTGGCTTGAACAGCGATCACATTCGTATAAGGCGTGTCAGTGGACTCAAAGGCCAATGCCGTTTTCGGGTCTATCCTAGCCAAAACAACCCAATCAGTATTAATCACGGCGGCGGTCACATCGAGCAAAACCATTACTAATGTAGGGGCCTCAAGCTCTTTGATTTTAAGATCTTTGGGGTTGCCAACAATATCCATCAATGTTGGGTTTGTGGTCGAATTCAACCGAATGAGTCCAAGTTGGGATAAAAATAACAAGGCACGACCCGCATTTGTTGGGTCATTCGGAATGCCAATAATAGCACCATCAGGAATATCTTTTGCTGATTTTAATGATTGAGAGTAAAGCCCCATCGGCATCAATACCGTCTTGGCGATGCTTTTAATGCGATAATTACGAACCTTTACTTGTTCGTCAAGAAACGGCTGATGTTGATAGCAGTTGATATCAATATCGCCCTGGTTTAGGGCTTCATTAGGCAGAATAAAGTCATTGAACTCAACAATCTTTATATCTAAGCCTTGTTTTTTTGCCTCAATTTTAACCTGTTCCATAATGCGCGCATGGGGGCCGGCTGTAACGCCAACTCTTAAAGATTGTTGAGTAGAATCAACCAAAGGCTGGGGCGGTTTCTGTAAAGTCCAAAACCCGACCCCTGCGGCTAATAAACCCGCGATTATAAACCATAAATTTTTCATCATTTTTTTTCTTCAGGCTTGACGGCTGGTGAACAGGAAGCACGCTTTGAAATTGCTTCAAGGCGTTGTTTTTGTTCAGGACTTAGCTGTTCTTTTTGAATAATGGCTAATTGTTCACAAGCAGCTTTTAAATCTTCTCTTTGCGTTTTAGCTTCTGCCAGGCCTAATCTTGCATCAATCATCAGTGGCGTTTCTAATTTTCCAGTTAAGGCTTCGGAAAAGGCCTTATCTGCTTCACCAAAATTTTTCATTTTTAATTGGATGTCGCCTACGTGCAACCAGGATTTATACGCATAAATATCTTCAGGGTATTCACGCGTAATGTACAAGAATGCTTCTTTTGCTTTGTCCAATTCGCCTTGCTTTAACAAGCCATTGGCTTGGTTGTATTGAGCTATCGCTGGGGAATCGACCAACGAGGGGGCATTCTCCGCTGCCTTTTTGGTGGCATCGGCCTCAGCTTGTGTGCGGGCGCCATCGAGAGATTTTGGATTTTCCAAAACCATAACCTTGATTTCCAGGGCTTCAAGCCGCTCGGTTAACTTACTTAAGGTCTCAATCAGTTCATTGTATCGTTCAACTTCTGGAGGCAGTTGGGTATGGGGGGTTCCTATCTCTGTGGTTGTAGGCAGAGGGTTGCTATCTTCAGCGGCTTGTGCTGCCGACAAGTTTATTAGGCAAACCACTAAGGTCAGTAAAAATTTCATACCCCTTTTTCCTTTAAGTTAAATTTGATAAGAATCGCTGGGCGCGTTTTGACAATAAGGTATTATCATCTTTATCGAAAAATTGTTTGGCTGGCAAATCATCAAGCATTATCCCGTGATCTAAAAACAGAACATGGTCGGCAACTGCTTGGGCTAAGCGCATTTCGTGCGTTACAAGTATCGTGACGCGCTGTGGATTTTTCACCGCCAAAATAATCTCGCCTACGTCTTTAACCATTTCAGGGTCAAGGGCACTTGTCGGTTCATCAAATAATAAAATGGGTGGGTCTTTCATTAAGGCACGGGCAATGGCGACACGTTGCTTTTGTCCACCTGATAAGTTGGCTGGATAAGCCGTATCTTTTTCTTCTAAACCAAATTGATGCAGCAACGCATAAGCCCGCTCCTCAGTTTCAACACGAGGAGAACCTTGGCTTAAGGGGGCTAATGTCAAATTTTCTAACACGGTTAAATGCGGAAACAAGTGAAAAGCCTGAAAGACAAAGCCAACTTCGCCCGCGGCAAGGTGCGACAGATTTTGACCCGCAAAGTCGATGGTACCAGAATCTGGTTTCTCAAGTTGAGACAAACACCGCAGCAGCGTTGTTTTTCCACTTCCCGATGGACCAATAACCGCTGTGATTACACCCGGCTTTAAGTCAAAACTCAGGTTGTTCAAAATGGTAAGTGTTCCTGAGGACTTGGTGAGGTTTTGACATTTAAGCATGGGCCCAACGCTTTTCTAGTTTTTTAGCCATGAAACTAATGACCATAACCATCATAAAATAAAGGCTTGCTGCGACAACAAGGGGTTCAAAGTACAAGAATTTTTCGGCCGCAACAATTTGTGCCCGTCTTAATAAATCAGCTTCCCCGATAATAGAAACCAAGGCTGATTCTTTTAGCAAGTTAACCATTTCATTGACAAGGGCGGGTAAGATATTGCGAATGGCCTGGGGCAAAATAACCTTAACCCAGGTTTGGGTGACAGATATTCCCAAGACTTTGGCTGCATCCCATTGGCCGGGATCGATGGCTCTAATGCCAGCCCTAATAATTTCAGAACTATAAGCGGCCGAATTTAACGAGAAAGCTAAAATACCAGCTTCAAAGGCCGATATCGGATATCCTATTAACTGAGGTGTCGCATAAAAAATAATGCCCAATTGCACCAATAAAGGCGTGCCTCGGAAAACGGCCGTATACGCGGTGGCTATTTTTTCCAGGACAAAAGTATTTGAAAGTTTTCCAATCGCCAGAATAACCCCTAAAGGTAATCCGCATAACAGCGAGAAAAAAGAAAACTTTAACGTGACTGCAACGCCGCCTGCTATGTAAGGCAAAGATGCGTAAATGGTTTCAAAATGCAGCATGGGTTTTATCAAACACTATCGGGGTATCCATCTTTCTTCAAGTTTTGCTAAGGTACCATCATCAGTCCATTTTTGTAACAGCTTATTGACGGGTTCTAGCAAAGGTGAGCCCTTAGGAAAAGCAATGGCAGAGACACTTTCCGTTCCTTTGAGGATGATTGTTTTTAAATAAGGGGCTGTTTTTTCAATATTGAAAGCTTCAAAACTGCCCATGACAATCGCATCAAGGCGACCTGCTTTAAAGTCCTGCAATAAGTCAGGTACTTTTGACAGAGAACGCATTTTTAAATCTTTAATTTTTGGTATCCAGTCAGTCTGAACGGTTTTTTCGTGACTCGATCCTAACTGAACCCCAACAGTTTTGCCTGCTAAATCGTCAATAGATTTTATGGGTGAATCTTTGGCAACCAGCATAACTCCATAAGAGTGGTGATAAGGAATACTAAAGTCAGCTCTTTCTAGTCTTTCAGGTGTTGGCGTCATGGCAGCCATAACCAAATCAATGCGTTTTGTTTGTAACGCCCCTATTAGGCTTTCAAAGGGAAGATCTTTAACAATAAGTTCTTTTTGTAATTCCTTTACGATTTTGCGCATTAGGTCCATCTCAAGCCCAATAACTTCACCATCTTGATAAAATTCAAAAGGTGGATAATCAGCTGATGTGCCAACAACGAGTTGGTTGATTGACTTTTCTTCTTCACAAGCGGTCAATAGAAAGCCGCATAAAAATAAGACGAGGATACGTTTCATTAAGGAAAAAACTCAGACAGATTACATAACAACAGAAATACAAACTATGGTTTACACTAGTTATTTTGCTGTCATTTGGCAAGTCTGATCGTGTGCGTCATTGTGGCTGACGTATCAATTTTCCATTCTAGAGAAATCCTTATTTACATGGGCTTCTGGCACCTTTAAGAAGACCTGATACAGAACCTGTCACGAAAGAACTTGTGGCAATCTTGTAGGTCGCGTAAGCAAAACAAAGGGGTGGAACCCACTTGCAAACAAATCTTGTGGTAGATTGAAGGTAGGTCAGCTCTTGTAATTTTTTCTGGATTTGTTGTTTTCTCACTTCTTCTTCGGCCAGATGTCTTTTTGCCTCTTCTTCAGCTAGACGTCTTTTTACTTCTGTTTCAATCAGATGTTGTCTTACTTCTTCAGGGTATTTAAAAGTTACGATTACGCGCCGATCTTTAGCCTCGGCTGTTGGAAAAGATAAACTTATTGAGCCACAGGTTAGCTCAGGCCGGTCGGCGAATGTTTCAATAAAATCACGTAATTGTCTGGCGTCCCACAATTCTTGGTGTGGTGCTCTGCGCGATTCATGACGAGAACTGCGTGTGCTAGGGGCGGGGGTGTGCGACGGGACCGCGGGGGCTGCAGTTGATTCGCGTTCTGTTCTGTCTCTTTCCTCTCTATCTCTATCAGAAGGAGCCGGCCACGCAATATCTTGCGCAGGTGCAAGAGAAAGAACGACTTTATCAATATCAAGAAGACAATCTAACCCTGGATGTCCAGAAGAAGTTCCTCTTCTGTATCCATCGCCGCTGGCGACTGCCAGGCTAGAAAGACTTAAGCTTAGAAAAGCCAACGCAACGGTTGTAAAACGAATTGTTACCTGATTGTTTTTCTGCACTGATCGCGCTCCTGCTGTTTGTTAACTTCCAGTCTTTTATCAAGATTATCGGATAAAGATTAAGAATGCGTTAACGCCTCAGGAGCCTTAAGGGGCTAAGAAATCTGGAGGCCGGGACCGGAATCGAACCGACGTACGAGGATTTGCAGTCCTCTACATGACCACTCTGCCACCCGGCCAGATGCTCTAAAAAAACTCTTCGCAGAGTCTGGCTTTTTTAGAACTTCAGTTTAACGGTATAAAGATATAAACTGTTGGTCAAGTCTCTTCTTAGCAATCAAGGTGAATTTTGTCCGGTTTCTCAGTGCCAGATCAGAAAAATCGTTTTGAATCTCCTAGTCACGCGCCAGAGAAGATGATGTGGGGGCAGTTGCGCCCGCATGTTATTCTGCCAAAACTTTTAAAGCACGCTTTGACGAAAGTGCCCCGCTCTACTTTTGTGCCGGCCTGTTATCAAGAATGCTGTTATCATGATGATAATATTCCCTTAAGAGAAAAACACCAAAAACAACGGTTTTTGCTAGCCCCTCTTACGCTTGGTAAATTGTTTGTTCACGCCGACCTTGAAACAATTTCTCACAAAAAAGCCCTGATTTTATGCGGGGGAACGGGTTACAGCGCGGCTTTGTTTGGGCAAATGAATATAGACTGCATCATGATTGAAAATCATATTGAACTAGCAGATCAGGCCACAGAAAATCTAACGCTTTACCCTAATGTTTTCGTAAAATCGATGCCTATTGATTTAATTAATTATGTTCTGGGTGAAGATTTTTTCGACATTATTTTTATTGATGGTGGTGCTATCGAATCTATCCCTTCGTCTTTGTTAGAGAAATTAACGCCCACAGGATTTTTATTGGCCTTGCAGCAACAAAAGGCCCCTTGTTTAGACAAGCTGTCCCTATGTTGGGGGGTAAGATTTCTCGTGAGGGCATATCATCGATTTTGTTTGATGTCTGGGCACCTGTGAATCAAGATTTTAACGCTCCGTCTTCTTTTGGCTTTTCTACCCCTCGCATTGGCTAGACGCTGTTTTTCATCTGGAATGGGTATGTGTTGATTTCTTTTTACGATTTCTTTTAAGATGTACAAACACTTTATATCAGTTAGTTCTTGTGGATGTTTAAGAGTAAGAATTTTTGGATTGGCATTGTCATTGCCTTAATGACAGTCATCTTTTATAAAACAGTGGCCCTTAATAACAAGGCATCGGAATCTCTGCCACAGGAAAATCTAACTTTGTGGGATTTGGATTATGTTCCCAGTCATCCCCCTAAGACTTTAGATGACTTTGATCTTTTTCTGATTAAAACACAAGACAGCGCCGACGCGCAGCCAACAGTCACAAAATTTTCAACCTTTAAAGGGCAGCCCGTTATTTTGCATTTTTGGGCAACGTGGTGTGGTCCTTGCGTGATTGAACTGCCCGGCTATGATCAATTCTCTAAAACTTCCAACATTGTCAATATCGCTGTTTGTGTTGATAAAACCCCTCCATCAGGCGTGCGCCAATTTTGCCAGTCCAAGAATATCCACAATCTGAAAATTGCCGTTGATCAAAGCAGTATTTTGGCAAGGCGATTCGGTGCCACCACTCTGCCAACCAGCATTTTTATTAATGCTCAAGGTCAAGAGATTGGCAGGATTGTTGGTTCTGTAACATGGAATAATCAGGCTGCTGCTGATTTAATTGAAAAACATCTTGCTGGTAAAACAGTCAACTAAAGGGGCAGATTAATAGGCAGGATGTCATCCCCGTTTTCACGGGGATTCAGAAGAAAGCTGAAGGGCAGTAAGCTTAAATGTATTGAACTTTTTGAATGTGGTAAGCCTTGCTACCATTCGGCGTGACAACCTCTACATTTTCACCCTTTTTCTTGCCAATAAGGGCGCGGGCTAGGGGTGAGGTGATTGATAGCAATTGATTGCGAATGTCAGCCTCATCACTGCCAACAATTTGGTAAAGTGCTATTTCGTCTGTATCTTCATCTTTTAAGGTAACCGTGGCGCCAAATTTAATTTCATCACCGGCAACTTGGGTGACGTCAATAATTTCTGCGCGGCCGACTTTACCTTCTAGTTCACCCAATCGGCCTTCAATAAACCCTTGGCGTTCTTTTGCCGCATGATATTCAGCATTTTCTGATAAATCTCCATGCTCACGGGCATCAGAAATCGCTTTAATGACAGCAGGTCTTTCAACATTTTTTAAATGTTGAATTTCATGTTGCAGCTGTTCGAACCCACGTAGGGTCATCGGAACTCTTTTTTCCATCTCTCGTCCACTTGTTTCAAGGCTTAACTTATGTCTATTAGGCGAACCTTGATCATATTAAAATCAGAGATCCTTGCCAAATATTTTCTAGAAGACATCTTCATTTTGTTTAAGAAAACAGTCTCTTAAGCATTCATGAATTGTTCTTTCAAGATTCTTTCTTCTAAATTATGACCAGGGTCAAATAATAAACAATAGCATAATCCTAAATCTTGGCAAATATCAACCCTATTTACTTTAGGGACTGTTTGATCGTCAGCCGTGGCGCTAACATGACGTCTGTCAGCTTCTAAAATTTCCAGACAAACGTGGGCGCTTTGGGGCAATAAAGCCCCGCGCCAACGACGGGGGCGAAAAGCACTTAGCGGTGTTAAGGCAATCAATGAAGACCCCAGCGGCAGAATAGGCCCCTGGGCCGATAGGTTATAGGCGGTGCTACCTGCAGGCGTGGCGACAATCAGGCCATCACCAACGAATAAAGGCAATCGTTCGACCTGGTTAATAAGAATGCGGATTTTGGCAGCCTGGGGGGTTTCTCTTAACAAGGAAACCTCGTTAATGGCATGATGAGTAAAGGTTCCATCGTCGGTATAGGCTGTCATCTTTAAAGGGTGCAAAGGTGTTGATACAGCACTTTCCAACCGTTGAAACAAGTCATCAGGACTTGGTGGCTGATCGTTCATCAAAAAACCCACGGTGCCGCAATTGATGCCGTAGACTGGCTTGTTTAAAGATTGATAGGTATGCAACGTGCGCAGCATAAATCCATCCCCTCCTAAAACCACCAAAATGTCGGCATCCTCTGGGCGCGTCGTATTATATAAGGGGCTTGTCGTTAACAGGGAAGCTAGCGATTGGGCCTTTGAAGAAGGAGAAACTATAAATGCTAAAGCCAATGGTTGTCTCATTCAAAAGCCCTTTCTTTTTATTTCTTAAAGAAGTTCTTGCCGACTCAGCACAGGTGCAGTAGCGGCAGGGTCGGTATCAGGCGTGGCATCAGGCGTGGCATCAGGCGCGAAAAACGCGTCAGCAGTCATATCGCGAACATCAGGTTCCTCCCCAGAAAAAGATTGCATTACAGCACGATCATTAGCTGTGCGTACATGGAAATAGACATCAACGGCACAACCTTGAACAGCCTCGACAACGCCTCTAAGGCCCTTCTCTATTGCGTGTATTGGATTGTTGGTCTCTTTGTCGACAAGGGCAACATGAAAAGGTATCCTTTGACCTGTTACGAAAGATCTGCCGGCGGCAAGCATTGCCGCGGCCCTATATTGGGCATCAAGAATAAGTGTTGAAATTTTATCATCATTACCGTCATCACCGTCATCATCAGAAGGCTGTGTCCTTTTCAGAAAACAGGGAACCCCCATATAAGCTAACAGAACTGGACCCTCTGGGCCCTCTGTCCATCGGGCGAGCATTCCTAAATGATCGACTTTTGTTGTCAGCTCTTCTAAGAATGCCTCTTTCTGCTCTTTGGTGAGAGAAGAGAGCATAAGCATCCCGTTGGCAAAGGCAGCCTCTGGCAAGTTTGCGAGCAAAGGCTGGTCCCTAGCTGGACTAAATACCCGGCTTCGGAAAAATCTGCCCACAATAGCTGCTGCTGGATTGACACTGACGGTTTGTACCCACTGAGAAGCAGAGCTCACATAGTCTCTAGCCTGCATGTCTGCTGCTCCAAGTGGCAGGCCATCAAAGGTAGAAGGGATCATGATAACTGCCCCTCGTGCTCGGTGTGACAGTGGTAAAGCTCGCGCGTTAACATCCGTCACACAGGTAAAGGACGGAATTCCCCTTTTTCTAGGATAACCTGTCCTGGGAATACTAAATTCTGAACTTATTGATCCGATTGGGATAGGTCTTGAAGACTGAGCGAGATGCCTCCAGGGGTTTTCATCGGATAATCTATCAATAAGGTCAATGCAGGCCTGGTAATAGGCCGCAAAAGCCCGATCAGCGTCTGCGGAAAAGCGTCCTGTTCCTATCACTCTGGTAAGTATGCCCGTTTTTACCAAATGTTGCTGGCGGAGTGGTTCCAATAACGCATGAACTTCTTCAACAGCAGGGTCTACCAACTGGCCATCTGTCAGAACCCTACGTGGACCAAAAGGTGGGGATTCTAGTCCCCAAACTTTTCTGACAGTCTGGCGACTAGGTCCATCTGGATGGGCAGGTTGAAAACCCCCAGCGCCACTCCATGGACCTGATTCACCACAAGAATGACATCCCCCTGAAGCCGCAGCAGATTCAGCTCCAAGAGGGATAGCTGGGGGAGGTAGGGGCCGGAAGCTAAGAAAAGAAACACGGTTTGAGGTGTCATGCTTTGTAGGAGGGGAACCCCAGAGCCCTCTCAATGGACGAGGTTTTTCTGGTGTTCCCCATTCATCAGATGCTTTAGCACCTAATTCAAAGACAGGAAGGCTCCTCATTCCTGGTATTTCTAATGGATTCCCAAAAATCATCCCACTGCAGTTTCGAGGCCACGGTATTGCACCAACCGGAGTATTATGGGGCACTAATAAAGGGGAAGAGGCTCTTCTGGGATTTTCTCCTTCTGTTTTAGCTTTTTTTCTTTCCATTGATGAAGAACGAGAACGAGCAGGAGACACTGAACAGTCGTCATTTGCCGAACCTGACGACATTGCACTGCTTACTCCTCCTAATAAAAACGCAACGCTAGAGGCTAATAACGCGTTAATAAAAAAAGACTTCACTCTGATTTGCTCCTTAACAAAAAAACTTAAAATAAGGAAAAAGGCATGCACTATTCAAAGCTTTCTCGGTGGTACTGTCAAGATATAGCTGGTTCGGTATGGAATGAGTGCGAGATGGATTTTTATGTAAATCTGAGGAGCAGTCTTTCAAATCTTATTGTAATGTTTTAAGAAACTGATTGTTTTAAAAAGTAGTTTGGCGCACAAAAAGTTACACCCATGCAGAGAAGGTCTTGGTGCTAATTCAACCACGTCCATTCCCACAACATTTCCAACCTCAGCCGCAAGACGAATCAACGGAATTACATCCTGCCAAAACAATCCACCAGGTTCAGGGGTTCCTGTGGCTGGCATCAGACTGCTGTCAAAGCCATCTACGTCAATTGTAATATAGACGTTTTTCCCTAAGAGAAATTCCCGAACTTCATCAAGTTTTACCTGGGCATGTTCAGAGGCCAGATGAAGACGGACTCTTTCAGGGTTTTCTTTCCAAAAAGAAAACTCATGACGATCCATGTTTCGAATGCCAAAGGAAATAAGAGAAACAGAAGGATAATCCAGACATCTTCTTATGGCGCAAGCATGAGACCAGGGGTCTCCAAAATAGTTATCTCGAAGATCCGCATGGGCATCCACATGAAGAAGGACAAGATGGTCATAGCGTTCTACAAAGGGACGGATAGTGCCCGCTGTTAAGGTGTGTTCTCCCCCAAGAATGATTGGAAAACCCAACTTGTTATCAAGGATATTGGCAACCTTTTGAGACAAAAGAGACAGAGCCTCTTCCATGTTGCTGGGAATAGGAAAAGCAGCAAGAGTCCGAACGTGAACATCATCCAAGGGAGCAACCCCAAAACTCTCATCAAAACATTCAACCTCGTGAGAGGCCCTTAAAATTGCCTCCGGCGCCTGAGATGTTCCCGTTTCCCAAGAGACAGCAAGCTCTAAACCAAAAGGCAAAACGACAACAGACGAAGATGCTTGAGGGCACGGAGTATACTGGGGTCCAAAAAAACCCTGCGAATAATCTAAAAAATCCATAAAAAAACCTTCTTTATTCAAAAGTACGCTTATCTTGGAAAAATGCTTTCCTCTGGCGAAACACTGCTCTTCAACTTCTTTAACGTCGAACGTTTCAATAACGTAATTCTTGACGAGGTCGATATCAAAGGGTTTACAAGAAAAACAGTCAAAAAAGAAATAGTCTTTTTGAGTAAAAGAATGAAAGCTGATGTGGGATTCGGCAATGATAACCATTCCTGTTATACCCTCATCCTCTGGAACAAGACCTTGGTAATAAAAAACGTAAGGCGGAATAATTTTTGTCATGCCTAAAAGTTCTGGCAATTTTGATAAAAACTGAGAAACAACTTCTATGCTTCCAGACTTTTCTCGATTGATTTTGCGGCAGTCTAAAATAAGATGTGGTCCAAATTCTTTGGTGCCCTGAATACGCGATGACATTTGTTGAAAACTCCTTTAAGTAAATTGCGCCCCTTCAACAATGAAGTGCAACAAGGATGGGATGAGAGACTCCGGGGTAAGTCACGGGAGCCGTAACAAACGATGTCAGATTTATTCGGTTAAATCAACGATTCAATCATTGCATTAGGACAGCCTCATTAAAAATGAAAAAGCTTTGTTTCCCCATCAACGATTTGTTAAGCCTTTTTCGTTATTCTAAAGACGGTGGAGTTAGAAACACCCGAATATGTCGGGT
>CAIVFQ010000023.1 GCA_903905285.1 uncultured Alphaproteobacteria bacterium | reverse complement strand
GCGCTTTACTGCGGCTCAGGGTACCAGATGAGACGCACAAATGCAAATCCATCTCTACTAAAATTTTAAGAATACAAACAAGGACTGAAGTCTCTTTCGCCTGAAGGCGAAGGTTTTAACCAATTAGGAGACTATAAAGAAATAAACAAAATTTAAGTATTTGTTAATAGTTGATGCAATAAACTATTGGTATATCCATAAAGAGGAATATACCAATGATATTTTTATTTTTAGCATTATTATTATTTTCGAATGAGGGTTGGACCGCCGGCGATCAACCACTAGGCGGAGGGGGTCTTATTGTTGAGCATGCCGCCGTCCCTCACCTCCCCTTAAGAGACGTTATTATCGACCATGATGCCACAGGCGCTCATCCACCGTTTCCCCCACCAGCTCGCATAACAACATACGGATCTGCAGAAGAAAGCCCAAGACCTCAAATAAGCGGAATGACTGAAGATTCTGCGGGAGACAAGAAAAAAAGAGAGGATTACAATCCTAAACACCACCCCGTTCTTTCAAGAAGTACGGCGGCTAAGAGATATATTGAATGCTCAACAATTTGTTGTTTTTTTTCCAGAGGTTGGTTTAAAACTGGTTCTTTTCTATGCAGTGTTGCCACCACGGGAATAGCTGGCCTTGCTTATGGAGTGAGCGATGTGGACCTTAAAAACAAGTTGAACTTAAGTCTGTTAATTCTCACTGTTGCGACAGCCGCTCTCAGAAAATTTGAATCGTACGCAGACGCGGAAATCAAAGATGACGAAAAAGAATACGCCATGTTTTTACCAGAAACTGCTGAGAAAAAGGTATAAGGTTCTACAGATCCATCCATAAAGCCGTTAGTTTTTCCTGTAGGGAATTTTGAGATAAGCGTTGATTAAGATGGTTAAAATCAACCCAGTCCAAGGGCTGGTCTTGGTTAACACAACTATAAACCACTTTTTCAACGCCTGTGACGGGATCACGGTGCACCTGCAAGCATTGGGCGCACACTTCCTTCATCATGCATTGCATGGGTGAATTGATGCTGCCAATGCCCATATGGTTAGAATTCAGGTAAGGTTTCCAATCAACGTGGCGGGCTTTTGCAACGGCCGCCATCATCCGATCAGACCCAATGACAATAAGGCGTTGCACATCTGATAAATCAACCAAAGGTGTTCCTAATTCGCCTTCAGCATAGGCCGTCACAGCCTGCACGATATTGCCCTTAAATGTTAAATCTTGGGAACGATTGGGAACAAAGCCAGGCTCTTGATCACAACACCAAATAATTTGGTCAGCAGCTTTTTCAATTTCTTCAACTCTAAATCGATCCATTAACTTTTTGTATCCTGCCACATAGAGGACTTTACATCCGTTCAAGCGTAAGGCCTGACCAATAGAAAATAGAACGGCATTGCCTAACCCACCCCCAATCAACAGCACTGACTGATTTTGTGGAAGTTCAGTGGGCGTGCCCGTAGGGCCCATCAACACGACAGTCTCACCAGATTTAAGGGTGGCACATAGGTTTGACGATCCCCCCATTTCTAAAACAATTAACGACACCACGCCTTGCTCTTTATCAACACTGGCGCCGGTTAGGGCAATCCCTTCCATTGTTTTAGAGGTGCCGGCTAAGGTTTCAAAATTTTGCAATCGATAAAATTGCCCTGGCTGAAAGGCACGAGCAGCCAGAGGGGCTTTGATCAACAGTTCAACAATCGTGGGCGTTAACCGGTTAACAGCCACAACCTGGGCATTGAATAAAGCATTCATTTCACCCAAAAACGTTTCAGGGTTTTTCAAAGCATGCTTCGACCGTTGAACAGAACGACTCACAATAGGATAACCCCGTTTGGCACTGGCCATTGCCTTTACCACATTCCCTGAAAAGGAAGGATGTAAGTCACCAAAGAAACTAACGCTTTGCCCTTCTTCATTAAATCGCATTAACACATGAACGTCTTTTGCCTTGGCCGACCGCTCAGGATTAACATTCAACCCCTGCTCATCAATGGCTTGAAAAGTTGCCCCATTTAAAACAATTTGATCCCCTATGTCGTATTTAAGGTTTGTGTTCGGTTGTGTACCCGCCGCCACCAAAATGGTTCGGGCCTTTATATGTTTTTCCATTCCTTGATGATTGACCAGCAATCCATCAGCCTGGTCATATTCATCGATGGTTATTTTCAAAGGGACGGCTTCATCAAGGATGCTAATACCTTCTTCTAAAGCCTTTTCAACCTCTTCAGCATTCAGGCGATAGCTGGGCGCATCGCTCAATGCCCGCCGGTAAACAACCGTACTGGTGGCAATGTTCGAATTTGATTGTAAGGCCACCGCATGACCAAGCATCTCATCAGCTAATACCTGTTCTTGGGGGTTCCAATCTTGACGGACTGCTTCTACACCCAACGATTCAACCAAGCGCTTATAACGATTGAAAAATTTCTCAACCTGTCTGGCGTAATAAGCCAGGGCCTCTGTGGCACTATCGATAGCCGTCAACCCCCCTCCAATCACCACAATCGGCAGTCGAACTTGCAGATTTGCTAATGATTCCTTTTTGAATGCGCCACTTAACTGCAAACCCATCAAAAAATCGCTCGCTTGGCGCACGCCGGGCGCCAGATGGTTTTCTACGTTCAAAAGGGTAGGACTGCCCGCCCCCAAGCATAACGCCACATGATCAAACCCTAAGTCAAAGGCCTGGTCAATCGTCACAGTACCGCCCAGCCGCACCCCGCTTTTCAAAAGGAAACGATGACGTCGTTCCAATAACAATCGAATGATTTTGAGGAAATTTTTATCCCACCGAACAGTAATGCCATATTCAGCCACACCGCCGAACCCACCCACAATTCTTTCATCAAGGGATTCATACAAACTGTTGATATCCTTAATGGGCGTAGTTTTCAAATCATCAGGTAAAGGTTCAATTTTCAGCCCATCGATTCCAACAACAGTGTGCCCTTCATTCAAAAGGTAATGGGCCAACGTAAAGCCAGCCGGGCCCATACCAGCTACTAAGACGGCTTTCCCTGAGTTTGACTTTGGCAATCGCTCTGAAAATTTTAGGGGGTTCCAGCGTGTCAACAAACTGTAAATTTCAAAGCCCCACGGCAGGTTCAACACATCTTTTAAAATCTGCGTTTCAACCCCTGGAATATTAACAGGTTCTTGTTTTTGAAAAATACACGCCTTCATGCAGTCATTGCAAATTCGGTGTCCTGTGGCGGCCACCATCGGGTTATCAATGCAAATAATTGCCAGAGCAGCCACTGTGTACCCCTTAGACTTGGCAAGATTCATCTCTGATATTTTTTGCTCTAAGGGGCACCCTGCCAGAGGAGTGTCTGAAGGAGTTTTTGGCTTAAGCCCCTTGGAACAAGAATCTTTATTCTGCGGGTGGCAGTGAATGCAATAATGGCTGTGGTCAAAGGCCTGCGTTCTGTTAAAACCAGGATCGGTTAGGTTAAATCCTTTTCGATCACGTTGGTGAGTGCCGGACAAACACCAGGCACCCTGTTCATTCTTTGTCAGATTAGGAATCAGACAAGCCTGGGGGCCGCTTTTTACAGGGGTTTTGAATAATACGCCCTGCCCATGACGTTTTTGTCCTTCTGGTGTTAGCGTTGCCCAGGCCGCATAACGGGCCGCCTGTTCCAATTTTTGGGAAGCATCTTGGTCCTGCCATTCTAAAACTTGATTCGCAAACGACAGTTCATCCTTAAAATCAAAGCCAAGACTATCTTCCAAACAAGGATTCGGATACTTTCTGACAGCTAGCCGTTGAACAAACTGCCGCTTAACCATCATAAGAGGGGCCAGCTGATGATGGGCAGTCTGTAAATCACTAATGGCTTTACGAATGTTAAAAAGGACGCCTATAAAGTCTTCAACCCAGGGCGCCAAGGTAACCATAAGGTCAGATTGTTCCAATGATGTTAAATCTTGTTGGCATGCATACTGATAGCGCTCTGATAAAACAGGTTCCCTTTCGTTTAAAAAAGTGGTAAACGCTTGGTCAAGGTGAATCAGACCATTCTGGGGGCCAAGATCGTACAGACCAGAAAAGTTGAGACCAAAACCTAAAGTTAAGCTCATGAAGACATCGTTTCGACAGAGGGAAGTTCTTCACTTTATAAAACACCTAACACATTAAAAAAGAAAGAAATTTTACCTTTCTATAATCGAAATAAAATGAGGACAATCAGGCGCATCAAGCGAATGTAAGGGAATTTAAAATGGCCTTAGATAAAAATGACTTAGATGGTTTCTTGGGTAAGAAGATTACCTTTTTTCGTTCTAAAATGAACTGGCCCTTAAAAACGCTTGCTTCTTTGTTGGGCATCTCGATTCAACAATTGCAACGTTATGAAAAGGGAGCGAACAAAATATCGGCTAGTTTGCTGTTTGAAATGGCAAAGGCTTTAAAGATTGAGATTGGGTGTTTTTTTGAAACGTACCAAGATTTAAAGTTCGCCAGTAATCAAACAAAAAATTCTTGGAATATTCTGTTGGTTGAAGACAACCCGAATGACGAGTTTTTATTGCGCAAAGCCTTACAAGATTTTCCTAAACAACTAAATATATCGACTTTGACCGATGGCCATTTGGCCATGAACTTCGTCCGATCTTTGGGCAATGATGACATTACGACAATTCCACGACCTGATCTTATTTTATTAGACGTACATTTACCCGATATGAAAGGGTTGGAAATTTTAAAAGATATTAAGCGTCGGCGGTACTTGCAAGATACACCAGTCATCGTGTTAACGAACAGCATCAGCCCAGAAGATAAAGCCGAATCGTATCATTTTCAAGCCAGTGGTTTTATTCGAAAATCATTTTCTTACAAAGAATTCAAAAGCCAGCTGCACCAAACATTAACATATTGGACAGATACGGTGGAGCTTCCCGAGGCCGCTTAAAAAGCTGCCAATGGCAGACTAAAAAGGACTGTTGTTCCCTTTGCAACGGAAGATTTGATACTAATTTTTCCCTTATAGGCTGTAACAATTTTTTTACAAATCATAAGACCCAAACCTGCCCCATCGACCCCCGAAGACTCAAACGCATCAAATAGCTTGCTTGGCTTAATTTTTGAACGGAAGAAACCTTTGTTATGAACAGAAATTTCATAGAAGTTATCTTTCTTCTCACCTGATATGGTAATAACCGGCGTAGAGGAATTATCGTGCTTTACAGCGTTTGTCAGTAAATTTTGAAACAACTGCAATAAGGTGACGCGGTTTGCTTGTAGAAAAACTTTTTCATCAATCAACATATTTATTTCAAATCCGCTATCATCTAAACAACTTTCTCTCACTTCCTCAATAAGACTACTCAAACAAACAGATTCAGAATTAATTGTTAGATCTCCATTTCTGCAGTATAGCGCAACCCCTTCACTGATGGTTCTAACTTGGTTCAAACTCTTCTTAATAGCTTTTAAAGCATGAATTATGGAATCATCAGTTTGATGACGATCGATGAGAGAGTCTTCCAAGATACTTAAAAAATTTGCTGCCTGCCGTGTTGGTTGAATAAGATCGTGCGAAAAAACAAGAGAGAAATTTTCCAACATTTCATTACACCGATGAAGTTTTTTATTGGCAAAAAATATTTGTTGTTTATGGGTAATATCTTTGAAGAAAACCATAATTCCGAAGACCTGGGAATTTTCGTCATACCAAGGAAAAGACTCCCAATGAACAAACCGAGCCTTTTTATGATCGATTACATATTCTAAATCGAATTTACTGCTTTTTCCCTTTAAGTTGGCGTTTAATGCCAGCTTGAGACGGTGCGGCAAAGGGGAAAGAAGCTTTACAAAAGAAAAACCTTTCAGGTCTTGTCCCGGTATTTCATCAAGTCTTTTTTGAAGGTGTGCTTTAAGCCAAAGCATTGAGTGAGGACTTAAATGAACAATACGAAAGTCTGTATCTAAAAAAATGACAGAAGCAGGGATACTTTCAACAAAGGCTTCTAAGTATTGTTGAGAGATCTCAGAAAAAGACGAAGAAAGACCATTATCTTTACATAGGTGGGCTATTTTGGAGATTAGGGGCTG
>CAIVFQ010000022.1 GCA_903905285.1 uncultured Alphaproteobacteria bacterium | reverse complement strand
TCAGTGACGAGATCATCAATAACTACATCGACAATCATACAGATGCTCACAAAACAGATAATTTGCATAACTTATCTTTAGATTGACCGCGACTTCCAGTCTAGATAGCAACCTGCCAGCTTCAGCTGGCTGTCATTGAGCCATACAAAACTTATGAATGATTTGAACAAAACTTTAAACACTTTTTTCTTTCCCAACCTGGGTAGTTACTAAAACTGAAAGAGACGATCGAAATTGTGCCTTTTTCCTTAGGTATTTTACCTTATGCCGCAGCACTGCTTTATGTGGGGCTATTCTTCATCCTTCTTCTTGGAATCATTGTTAATTATTTGACAAACACGGTGGTAGCGGGTTAGCCTGAAGGCATGAGGATATTTTTCACCACTCTCTCTTTTCTACGACTAGGCGGCAGCTGCCGTCATACTTAATCTATACCATAATTCTACATCTTTTCTTTTCTTTATATTTCACAAGTAGGTGATTGTATGTCTAAACAGTTGGTCCGTACAGTAGTTACCAGCATGACCGGTAATTTGTTCGAATGGTATGATTTTGCATTATTTGGTTATTTTGCCCCCATTATTGGCAAACTTTTTTTCCCAAGCTTTGATCCGATTAGTCAGTTGCTATCCGCCTATGGCGCCTTTGCGGCTGGGTATTTGGCCCGTCCTTTAGGGGGGCTGTTCTTCGGCTATATTGGTGATCGTCATGGTCGCAAAAAGGCCCTGGTCTTAACAATTTTGTTCATGGCAGTGCCGACGGCTTTGATCGGTGTTTTGCCCACCTATGAGCACATTGGTGGTGCGGCAGCTGTTATTCTGATTATTTTTCGCATGTTGCAAGGCATATCTATGGGTGGCAACTACGCTGGCTCGATTACCTTTACAACGGAGCACAGCACCAAAAACCGTCGCGGGTTGGTTGGCAGTTTCACCGTCACCAGTTGTTTGTTGGGGTTAATGTTGGGGTCAGCAACGGCTGCCTTATTTTCCAGCATTTTAACCGATGCACAAATGGAAGCCTGGGGATGGCGATTGCCCTTTTTGGCGGGTATCTTGATTTGTGTGGTTGGATATTATTTGCGTCGCAATGTGGCAGAATCCCCTGTTTATGAAGAAGCCGAGAAAAGTGGCAATCTGAGTCAAACTCCGGTTCGGGACGTATTCAAAAAACATGGCAGCAGTTTATTTACTCTGGTGCTGGTAGTTATGTTACACGACCTTAGCTTTTATATTTTGTTCGTTTATATGACGACCCATTTAACAGAGTTTTTGCATCTTAGCAAAAGTATGGCCTTTACGATTAATACCATCAACATGGTTTTCGTCAGTTTAATCACCATTGGATCAGCCTGGTTATCTGACATATATGGCCGAAAAATTGTAATGGGAACGGCAGCTGTTTTGTTTATTATTGGCACCATACCTTTAATGATGGTTGTGAATCAAAGTGACCAAATGCTTTATATTTTCTTGGCTCAGGCGCTGATGGCGATTGGGGTGGGGGGGTATTTTGGGCCACTGCCGGCGTTGATGGTTGAAACCTTCCCAACCGCGGTTCGAAACTCAGCTGTTTCATTAACGACCAACATCAGTGGGCCTTTGTTCGGTGGAACAGCCCCTCAGATTGTTATTATCTTCATCACCCTTACGGGGTCTAATTTAGTTCCAGCTTTTTACCTGACAGCGGGTGCGGTTATTGCGTTCGTTGCCCTGCTTCGGTTGAAATCTATTTACACTGATTAGGTTATACCTTTGAAGAAAAAAATTCTTTATCTTGTCGCAGACGATCGCTATTTCTGTAGTCATCGTCTGCCCTTGGCTTTAAAAGCCCAACAAGAGGGTTGCCAGGTTAGCGTTGCAACACCGGCAAAAGGTGACCATGTTGAGATTCAAAAGGCTGGGTTGGACTTTCATCCTGTTTCCTTTGATCGTGGTGGCTTGAAGCCCTGGCGTGAGGTTAAAACTCTGTGGCAAATTTTTAAACTTTACCGTCAGCTGCGCCCCGATATTATTCACCTTGTGGCTTTAAAGCCGGTTCTTTATGGCACGTTGATTGGTTTGTTAATAGGCGTTCCCATCATCGTTGCTGCGGTGGCCGGATTGGGGGCCATTTTTAGCCAAAAACATTGGTTACAAAAACCAGTCAAATTTATTCTGCGTTGGTTGCTGCGATGGCCGCGGGTACAGGTAATTGTTCAAAACCCAGAAGATGCCAAGGTTATTCAAAGCTTAGATTCCCGTATCCAAGTTCATCTTATTTTGGGGGCAGGGGTCAATACGTCAGTTTTTTACCCCGTAAGTGAGCCAGCTGAGCCTATTGTCGTTGTTCATGTTTCGCGTTTGTTATGGACAAAAGGGGTTGGGGAATTTGTTGCGGCGGCGCGTCTGTTGAGGGCGAAGGGGCATGGGTTACATTTTCGGTTGGTGGGCGAACCTGACCTTGAAAACGCTGATGCCATTCCCCTTTCTGTTTTGCAAGCGTGGCACAAAGAAGGGATCATTGAGTGGTTGGGGTATCAAAAGGATGTTCCCAAATTGTATCAGCAAAGTCACATAGCCGTTATGGCCAGTTATTATCGGGAAGGCATTCCCAAATCGCTTATAGAAGGGGCTTCTTGCGGTAAGCCCATTATTACGTGTGATATGCCGGGGTGTCGAATTATTGTAAGAAATGGGGTTAATGGATATTTAATTCCCCCAAAAAATGCCGAGGTTTTAGCCGAAAAGATTTTAGATCTTGTTTTAAACCCTGAACGCCGGTTGGCATTTGGGCAGGCGAGCCGTGAGTTTGTTATGGAACGCTTTAGCGAGGACCTTATTTGTCAGCAGACACTGCGATTATACGCCTTGTAAATTAAGATGTGTTCGGGAAACCATTTGTTAACCTTTTCTCGTTATTCTAAAGACGGTAGAGCTAGTTACACCTGAATATGTCGGGGCGTGATTGGGTTTTTAAAAAGCCCCCTTGTTTTTAAAACAGGGTTGCCTTGTTGACGTGACGAAGCGCTTTGTCACTATAGACGAATTTTCATTGGCGTGGAACCCGGTGCGAAGATGTGCCCATAATCGCAAGATTTTGAGGCAAAGGTAGAATTATGTTGTGGTGCGCGGTGGGGAGGCAACGCGGGTTGGGGTTTTGGCCAGGAGGGCCCCTTCATTAAGTCACAATTGTGTCCTGAAAAAAACCAATTCACAAGTTAGGATTGTGAAGGAAAGAGTATTTATGTTGTTAAAAATTTTATCTCTTGTGCTTTTTATAAGCCCTGTTATGGGCGCGACTCTGTCTGAAAAAGCAGATCCAATTAAACAGTGTGAATCTGCACTTACTGATGGAAGTCCTGTTAAAAAAGGCGTTCTTAAAGAAATTAAATCGGGTGTCCAAAAGGGGAATATCCCTGGAGACAAGGCTGCGGAAATTATAGAAGCATTTATCAAAAGACAGGCGGCCATTCCCTGGCAGCAGGCGTTTTGGTATCAAGCTTATTGGGAAACCATTCCGAATCCGAAAAAGGAAGCTGCAGCGGCCTTAATAATAGAAAGTTATGGTGCCTTGGCAGTAGCCGGTGAAAGGATTTTTGAGTCAGATTTTGTCTTGATTAGATATCTAATCAAAGAAAAACTTTCATCTAAGGTAACAACGGATTTAGCCGATTACTTATTAGCAGAGATGCCGAAACATCCAAAATTTAATCGTGAATTTATTTTTGATTCATACAGACACCTTATTGTATATGGCGCAAAAGAGCATGCTATTCCGGCGATAAAAGGTACGCTAGATTTAATTGGAAAGGATAAAATATTATCCTTAAAAGGTTGGAGTTGTTTGAAGATGGCCTTCAGAAGGACCCCTTCATCAGACAGGGAAAATCTGACCTCAGTTGTTTTAGGAATTGCTGATACCCTTATGGAGGCTGATTTGGTAAGATGTTACACGTCGGTTTTACAGTACGCATCATCACCCCAAAAAGGTGCCATTTTGGAAAAGGCAACAGTGATATATGGCGTGAAAATTAGGGGTGGCCAATCCTTATCACCGGATGACTTGAGTTACCTGCAAAAAGCTTGGGTGTACATGTATGGCGACCCAAGTTTAAGAAAGCCTTTGGTTGCCTTAATGAAAGAAATTATGGCTAGGGATGGGATGATCCCTATGAAAGACAGATCAATCTGGGAGCTCTGGCTCAGCAGGTGGTAATTTCTGTCGTGTTTCTTCTAACCCTTGTGGGCTGCCGACATCGGCCCACATGTTATCATGAATAAACCCATATAAGCGGTTTCGATGCTCTGCTTCAGCGTACAGTTTTGTTATGGGGAAAGCTGCTTGTTGTGGCCACAATCGTGATTTTTGAAAAACATCAGCCGATAAAATCTGAATGCCCGCATAAACATAGTCACCAGGGCTGCCTGGTATGGGTAAGTGCAAGCCGCCCTGATCATCCCTATTGTAGTCTCCCTGACCATAATAACCAATCGTTTGGTGTTTTGGTACAACCGCCAATAGGATATCCATGGTTTCAGCATCCCAGGTTTTAGCCATTTTTTTTAAAAGGGCTTCTTCGCCATCCCACCACCATATGTCGCCATTGATGCAGAAAAAAGGCTGATCACCAAAATGCTTTAACGCTTTGCCGATGCCGCCGCCGGTTTGTAAAATTTCAGGCTCATAAGAAATAAGAATGCCAGGATGATTGGATAAGTGCTGATGAATTTGATTGGCTAAGTGATGGGTGTTAACAACAATTTTCTGAATACCTACAGCCTGCAAACGGCGGATTGTTTCATCCAAACAAGTCGTATCCCCCACAGGAATTAATGGTTTTGGCGTTATATCTGTTAAGGGTTTTAATCGTTTGCCAAAGCCAGCGGCTAAGATCATGGCTTGTTTGATTGATGGTGTCATAAGTCAGGAATACCTTGCTTGTTTAAAGGAAGATGAATTTGAAACCAGTTATGAATAGGTTCTAAGATGGGGCTTTGAAAGGCTGTTTTTAAATAGCCCCATAACCGAGGTAAGTGACATAAATAATTTTTCTTGCCCTGTTTTAAGGCATAACGCGTAAAAACGCCAATCACTTTGACGTGACGGCCGGCACCTAAGACAGTTGCAGTTTTTCGGTAAAGGTCATGTTGTTCTAAAGGCACATCCTCTAAAAAGACCTGCCATAATGCGTGTTGTAAATCAACGTTTACGTCCCGGCGGGCATCTTCTATTAAAGAAATAAAATCGTAAATAACGGGTCCCCATACAGCGTCTTGAAAATCCAACAGGCCACATTGATGCAAGGGGGTGTTGGCTGGTAATCCCATTAAATTATCCACGTGATAATCGCGCAAAACCAGGCTGTTGGGAATAGCAGGAAGGTTCAAAAAAACGGCGTGCCACGCGGCCAGAAAACTTTCCTTGGCTTTTTTTTTATAATCAGTTTGATTTTGAACAGTTGGCCAATACCAATCCATAAAGACTTCAACCTCGGTCAAAAGCTTCTCAACGGTGTAATCTTCGATGAAAGATGGCTTTTCAAAAGCCTGATGATGCAGGTGTTTTAAAACTCTTGTTGCTGCCTTGTAAAGGTCGGTTTCCCGTTCTGGCGTCTGTGATAAAATTTTGGAAAAAGTCTGATCACCAAAATCTTCCAACCAAACGAAACCGTTCTCTAAGTGGTGATCAAGGATAAGGGGAGTACGCAGGCCTTTTTCTTGTAAATATTGCGCAACGGCAATGAATTGGGCTGGGTTTTCAGGGGCGGGGGCATCCATCAAGATGCGTCTTGGCTGGTGTAACCGAAAGTATTGGCGCACCGACATGTCCTTGGCCAAAAACTCAAGGTGTTCTGGCTGGTAATCATGGCGGCTTAAAAGCTCTTGGCGAAGTGCTGCGCGAGAATGACTCATGATGGGCACTCTAATTTATAATGCCGATGGTCGGCGTCTGAAACCTCAATAGAAACGTTATAGCGAAAATCAGGTAAAAAAGCACCTAAACGTTCGGGCCATTCAATTAGACAAATGTGTTGAGTGAATGCCTCAATCAATCCCAGCTCCTCGACGTCTTCCGGCCCCTTTAGGCGATAAAGATCACAATGCCAAATTTCACCCCGTGCGGTGTCATAGGTTTGTATTAACGTGAAGGTGGGGCTTGGAACCTCTATGCCCGGCAGCAGGCTTTGTATAAAGGCCCTTGCAAACGTTGATTTGCCAGCACCCATATCTCCCCAAAGGGCAATAACACACGGGTTCGTTATACAGGAAGCCAAGAGACGGGCTTGTTGTTCTAGCTGAGATTGGCTGAGGTTTCTGATCGGTTGAAGCATTTTAAATACTTGCTTTGTTAAGTTTTTGTTAAGAATTTGTCATAGTTTGTAACATACCAGACCTTGTTCCTTGGGGTTTGTCGGGCGAGTATAGATATATAAACATTAATTGTTTTTAGAATTTTATTTTTTAAGTGGTAATTACCCTTATGTCTATGCCCTCGTCTCAGCTTTATCAAGAAACATCTTATCATCCAACAGTTTGTAATGCTGAAATAATGCAAAAGTTTCAGTCAACGTTGGGCGGCAGTGTTAGTTGCAGTGGGGTAGGGGTGCACTCTGGCCAGGCCGTTTCTTTAACGTTAAGTCCTGGCGCACCAGACAGTGGTTATGTTTTTATTCGCACTGATGTTGCAACCAACAACAAAATTATTGGACGTTTTGATCAAGTTGTTGACACGCGACTGTGTACTAAGTTGGCTAATGCCGCGGGCGTTAGCATCAGCACTGTGGAACATGTGGTGGCTGCCCTTGCAGGCGCCCATATTACAAATGCTGTTATCAAAGTCAGTGGTCCGGAGATTCCGATTATGGATGGCAGCTCTGCTGTGTTTAGCGATTTAATTGAACAGGTAGGAATACAATCACAAAAGGCGTCTGTTCGCCGTTTGAAGATTTTAAAACCCATTCGCGTTACCGCTGGTCAGGCTTATGCAGAGTTTTTACCTTCTGAAGATCGCCTGATAACGGTGACGTTTGATGGCCATGGTCGGTTGAAAAAATTAGCGGCTGTTAAAGAACTCACTTTTGATTGGGATCATGACGACTTTGGCGATTTCTTGGCCGATGCTCGTACCTTTGGTTTTTATGATGATGCCCAAAAGTTGTTAGCGATGGGGTTAGCCAAAGGCGCTTCTCTTGAAAATACTGTCGTCATTCAGGACGGCAATACCGTGATGAACCCAGAGGGATTGAGATCCAGAGATGAACTTGTCCGTCATAAAATTCTGGATGCTGTTGGTGACTTGGCTTTGGCGGGTGTGCACATCGAAGGGCATTTCCGGGGGCTCAATTCGGGTCATGCCTTGAACAATCAATTGCTTCGGGCTTTATTTAACACGCCTGATGCGTGGTGTTCAGATTCTTCAATCTGACAGAACCTCTTTCTAAATAAAAAGATCTTCTTATATTAACGATTTTTAAGATTTATTCTTTTATTATTGGTGAATGGAAAATTTTTACCTTTAGTGAGATTAAGTATGAATCGTTATTTATTTTTGTCTTTAGTTTGTGGACTGATGGGGTCTACGGCCTATTCTGCTGGTGATGTTATTCGGGACACGCCCTATCCAACTGTCCAAGCTGCCCTCAGTGGGGTTAGCGATTGGAGTGCCCCTGTCACGTTGACGTTTGCTAGCACACAGAATCATATCGACGGTGTATCTGCTAACGGTGATCCGAAACTCGTTCTCGGAACTGCTGGCGCCACGCAAGAGGCAACGGGAACAACAGTGGGCGGGACTCAATTAACATTAACAGGAAATTATGTTAATGTTGGGGCTGGAAATAGGAGACTCACGACCATAGAGGCTGCGTCACCTTCTGCAGCGCCTTTCCCCTTTTTAAGATTAGGATCAAACCTAGCCCTGGCTTTGGAAAATTTAATCCTGACTGGCTTCGGATCAGGAGGTATTGACTGTTCGGGGAAAGATCTAGCTTTAACAATAAACGGAAATGTGGTCTTTGTTGAAAACATGTTTCAGTTAGGCTTAACCCCGGGAATAGGTGGTGCCATTCGTGCAGGTAAACTAACCATTTCTGCTGGGCAGCCTGTGGTTGTGCCTGAGTCTGATTTGGTTGAGTCTGTGTCTGTACCTGTACACCTTTACTTCACAGGCAATATGTCATCCCTTGATGGAGGGGCTATTTCGGGTTCTGCAGTAACCCTTTCTGTTCCTGCAACCTTTGACAGAAATGTGGCTCATGGTGACGCTCTGGGCGGGGCGATTGCGATTCAGGATGGGGGCAGCTTGACTGCGATAGCTGGCCCTGTTTTCAGGAGAAATGGAGCCCTTAATGGTGGGGCCATTGTCGTCAGAGGCGGCGCAGCCATCACAAACGGCACATTCATTGGCAACATAGCCGCACCGGACAGACGTGCCACTTCCGATGGACTAGGGGGAGGTATTTACACCTTAGGTAGCAGCGTTACCCTTGATTTAGCGGATACGTTATTTGCAGGAAATTTAGCCTTGGCAAGGGATGGAACGCCCAGCTACGGTGGCGCCATTTTTTGTGATGCAGACACCACCATCAACTACACCGTAAGCGGCAGCAAAGTCATTCGCTTTGATCCCACTGACCTCACGGCTGCCCATGGAGACAATGATATTGCAAGTCATCCAGATTTCCACGCAATGCTGAACAAACAGGGGCTTGGCACCTTAATATTCAACAACAGAAATGAAGGCTGGAATGGAGATCTTGAGGTTCAAGCCGGCACCTTTCTTTGCAACGGTAGTTTTGGAAATCCTGATGCTTCTTCTGTCAGTGCATTTACTGTAAGCAGCGGTGGTGCAATGGGCGGATCGGGCCAGTTTAATGCAAAAGACATCACGTTCAACACTGGTTCTTCATGGATTATAGGCTGCACAGAAAGCAGGGCTGGATTTTTGAATGCCCTTGACAGTTTGACTCTGCCTTCAACTGTTAAGGTCCAATGTCCTGATTTGTCGTGGATTCCTGCTGCTGGCCTGATCGTTGCTCAGTGGGGTGTTGGAACAACGGCACCAAGCGTTCCAACCCTTTCTGATAGCAGATTTTCTTTGGTGGCTGAGGGATCTACCCTCAAACTAAAATCCTCAGGATCAGGAATCTACGTTACGCCCTCAGGTGGTGGTGCGCTTCAGAAAAGGGTTTTGATTAACTTTATTTTACCCATGGCCTATTTTTCTAAGGACGCCAGTACCCCCGCGAATAACACCCCCATCCCTTTGGACTATTTAACAAGTTTTGGCGGTAGAGTGTGCCCCCCCCTGACGGTGGCGGCTCTTTCGATGTGGTTTTGACAAAAGATTGGCACGATATTCTGAAATCCGATGGGACAAGGAACTCCGACTCATTGGACGAAGAGAAAGATGGTGCAACGGATTTCTATGGCTATTCCTTCAATTGGATTGGCAGTTCTGCAAGTTTTGTGGCGGGAACAAACTATACGTACAAATTGTTCAAAACAAACACCTACGAAAAAGGCGACAGGAGGTCATACATACAAGATCCCCGAAGGGACGGCGATTTTACGGGAACGATTAACCTAACATCCGACGGCTTGCGAGCCCTGGGGAGAACAAGCAGCCTTAGTCAAGGTGATGTCCTTTCCATTAACTGGCCTATTCAACTGACCAGATAGGACTGTGTTGCACAAATATTGTAAATTCCCAAACATCAACAGATGAGGGCATAAGCTGTATGCTTTTTATCATCCCCGCCTACGCAGGGATGACATTTTGCCTGTTAATTCGGAAATAATTCACCAGGGTGGTGTTCAGATTTTTAGTTCTTTCCTAAAAAAAAGAATTGAAAATATTCTGAGAATATTTATAGTCTCCTAATTGGTTAAAACCTTCGCCTTCAGGCGAAAGAGACTTCAGTCCTTGTTTGTATTCTTAAAATTTTAGTAGAGATGGATTTGCATTTGTGCGTCTCATCTGGTACCCTGAGCCGCAGTAAAGCGCG
>CAIVFQ010000021.1 GCA_903905285.1 uncultured Alphaproteobacteria bacterium | reverse complement strand
GTGACGAGATCATCAATAACTACATCGACAATCATACAGATGCTCACAAAACAGATAATTTGCATAACTTATCTTTAGATTGACCGCGACTTCCAGTCTAGATAGCAACCTGCCAGCTTCAGCTGGCTGTCATTGAGTTTCGGCTAACGCCTTACTATTCCTCCACCTATGCGCAAGATAAAGAACTCATTTTGCCTTATTTCGATGAAGCCTATTACAAGCGAACCTATGCAGCAGAATTAGAAACAACAGGCGAAGCCCCCCTTGATCATTTTCTGAGGCGCAGCTGTCGAATGGGTGGTGGAGAGTACGATCCCAATGATTGGTTTTCCGTTACATTATACAAACATCGATTGTGGCCCTGTTCAGGAAATCCCTTGGTTGATTTCCTTCGGCAACCTAAAACTCTTGCCCCTAAAGATGCTCCCCCAGTTGAAGTCTATGCCAACAAAGATCAGTTGTTTCGGGCGTGGATGGCTGTTGAAGGATTTTTAAGAAAGAAGAAATTTCAAGTTATTTTGATATTGCCTGAAGCTTTTAAAGATGCTCTTCCCCTGCGTTTTGGTCCCATGATGAAACGGGGGCTGCAGGTTCGTTTTTCAAAAGATCCAACGCTTTCATTCTACAAAAGTCCTTTTTTGAGGGAACCCGAAAAATATGCGGTTAGGGATTTACCAGTTCAAGAGAAACCTGGATCTACCCAGGCCGTTTCAAGAATTCGCTTTGTCCTAGAGTCTAATATCCAATGTATTTCGGAATCTGGATTCGAAAATAAGACCCGAACTCCCGGAGTGTACATTGTACATGAGGATGCGAAGTGCCGAGATTTTCGGAAAACAGATTTCGAAAGGCGAAGGGTATGCGAGTATTTGGCTTACCGTCTATACAAGTCCACACCCTGGAAACAGAAAGGGCTTTTGAATCCGTGCATGTTGAACTTTGGTTTCTTTCTTACGGAACCCATAGTGTTCTCTGACTTTGGCAGCACAGAGGAAGAGTTTCATAAAAACATAAAACGGTTAGCCCCAGGATTTGATTTGCTGTTTTTGAACACCGATATAGGAACGCCAAATTTACGAATCATTCCTGGTTTTATGTCCACCTTTGTTGAGGCTAATGAAATTCCCAAAGAAAAGATTTTTGGTGTTAGCTTCCTGTTGAGTTTTGGGGGCAAAGGCATCAGTTCCTTTAAAACCCGGGACTCGTTTATCTATCATTTTAGAAAAGAAATTTGGGATAAGGAAAAAGACTTCACTTTGCCCACGCAGTTTTTCATTTCCAGGCGTGATATCAAAAAATACCCCAATGACCTTCAACACCGTGCTCTGCCTGATGAATCGAAGAAATGGGTTTTTGGGACGCAGTTTACCATTGCCATTGAAAACTCGCGCCAAGCTCATTACTTTTCTGAAAAATTGATCGACTGTTTCATCGCACTGACAGTGCCCATTTATATCGGGTGTCCTAATGTGACCGACTATTTCGATGTGCGGGGGATGCTGATTGCCAAGGATCCTGATGATGCGGTTCGCATCACTAATACGTTGACACCTGAAAGCTATGCCAAGATGCTGCCCTATCTTCTTGAAAACAAACGTCGAGCAGAAGTCTATATGAAGAAAGAAGAAACCTTGATCCAAGAGTTCTTTACTCAAACAAAGTAAAAAGGAAATCCCTGGATTGCCGCGTTTGCCTGCGGCTCCTTGGAATGACAATGAAGTAATTCGTCATAGCGAGTGTAGCGTGGCTATCCAGTGTATTCTTTGGACTTCTTTTTCATCGCGAGAAGACCCTGTTTAGGCTTTGTTAATAATTTGCATGATAACCTTATCTTAAAGGCAAAAATTTTCCTGCTTTATTAAGAAGGTTAAAGTGCAATGAGATTTGTAACAGGTATTGTTATCTATTTAGTTTTAGGGGTTATTCCATCCCTTTATGCAGCTGACATTCTGTCTGAAAATCAAGAGTCTACGGCTGATGTAAAATCTGTTGGTTATTCGCCTGATGCGCAAAATGTCCGTGAATCTTACGCAGATTGGAACGGCTCTCATCTAAAAAAAGAAAAGAAAGTTCCTGTTCGCCAACGCGTGTCTGCACCTTATCGTGGTTTTGTCTTGATTAACTTGGCAGCAACAACCTCGGTTAGCGAAAGCACCTCCTCCTTTGAGTCAGAACAAACCAGAGACAATAGAGAAGAAGGCGATGAGGGAGACGAAGGGATTATTGAAGTTGTCTATGCCAAGGAACTTTTAAACCAAAACATAGAAATTATGGCACCCACCCTTACTAATTATGAACACTGGCAATAGCCCTTCCATAATGGATTACTCAACATTTCCTTTATGCCAATAATGATAACGGCTTTTTATGTTGTGTGTGGCGGTGGGAAGGGAACTGCTTTTGGGGGGGTCGAGGAGGGCCCCTTATAAGGGACAAATATGCCCGGAAGAAAAAAGCCGGCATGCTTGGGAGCAATCAACCCTTACTCAATCCAAAAAACATCCTTGCTTTTTAAATCAGGTTTCTCTGGGGGATCTTCTTCCAAATCATTTGAAATAAAAAAAATCATAAATTAAGTATTTTTTAAATAAAATGATTTCTGGCGCAAAGGTTTTGTTTTATAAGTAAAATGCTTGTAGAGTGTTTCTCTGCGCAAATAAATTGTTATAAAAAATTAGAGACTTTTAACTAAAGATAGCATCATTAAATTTTAG
>CAIVFQ010000020.1 GCA_903905285.1 uncultured Alphaproteobacteria bacterium | reverse complement strand
ATTTGTTAAGCCTTTTTCGTTATTCTAAAGACGGTGGAGTTAGAAACACCCGAATATGTCGGGTGCGTGATTGGGTTTTCATAAAAGCCCCCCTTGTTTTTAAAACAGGGTTGCCTTGTTTGCAGTGATGGAGCGCTTTGTCACTGTAGACGAATTTTCATCGGGATAGAACCCGGTGCGGAGATGTGCCCAAAATCGCAAGATTTTGAGGCAAAGGGAGAGTCATGTTGTGGTGCGCGGTGGGGAGGCGCTGCGATTGGGGGGTCGAGGAGGGCCCCTTATAAAGGGACAATTATGTCTGGAAGAAAAAAGCCTGCGTGCCCTTAAAAACCCTGCCTTCAATCCACAAAAACCATCCTTGCCTTTTTCATGAGGCTGCCTTGATTATTGCATTCTCACCGAAACCACCTATCTGGAGTTCTCGCCTAAGCTCGCGTTATAAAGTCAGCAATGATTTTTTTATGGCCGCCGTGGTCAAAGTCTATGTCCATTTTTTCGCCATCAAAACTAAGAATTTCGCCGTAGCCAAATTTTTGGTGAAAAACACGATCACCAATTTCAAAACTGTGGAGTGTCTTTGGTGCCGCGCTGTGTAACTGTGCATTTTGCTGCTGGCTTTCTTGACCATTCGCATGGATGTGCTGCATGTGAGCATTCGGAATTTCTTTAATAAAGCGTGACGGAATCGCCATCTGCCATCCCCCCTGATACATGCGCCTTTGTAAAGCATAACTGATAATCGCCCGTTGGCGGGCACGGCTGATACCCACATATCCTAACCGGCGTTCTTCCTCTAAGCCGGCCTGGCCACTTTCGTTCAAAGTCCGGGGGTGAGGGAACAAATTTTCTTCCCAACCGGCCAAGAAAACCGTATCAAACTCTAACCCTTTGGCGGCATGAAGGGTCATTAAATTCACCATGTCTTGTTGGCTTTGCTGATTGTTTTCCATAACCAAACTGACGTGCTCTAAGAATCCGGGAAGGTATTGAAATTGCCCAATGGCAGTGACTAATTCTTTTAAGTTTTCCAGGCGACCCGGCGCATCGGCTGACTTGTCTTGACGCCACATGGCTGTATACCCTGATTCGTCTAAGATCATTTTAACAACCTCCACATGGGGGTCTGTTTCCAGCAATGATCGCCATCTGTCTAGGTTTTCAAAAAACTGACGCAGATTGGTGCCAATAGCCCCCCGCGCTGTTGTTTGTGCATAATAACGGGCCGCACGGGGCAGGGAAATGCCCTGCTCACGCGCCAGAATATGCATGGTTTGCACGGTCGTTTGACCAATGCCGCGACGGGGATTATTAATGATACGTTCGAACGCCAAACCGTCATCACCTTGAACCACCAGACGAAAATACGCCAGGGCATCGCGAATTTCTAACCGTTCATAAAATCGGGGGCCACCAATAACACGATAGGGAATACCCAATCTTAAAAGGCATTCTTCAAATTCACGTGTCTGAAAGCTGGCGCGAACAAGAATGGCAATGCTTCCCAATCGATCACCCTGACGCTGGCGGTTTTCTATTTGGTCACCGATGAACCGGGCTTCATCTAAAGAATCCCACGTGCCGCGTATCAGCAGCTGTTCGCCCTGAGTGTCTTCTGTCCATAAGGTTTTGCCCAAACGTTCACGATTGTGGGCGATAAGACCGCTGGCGGCGGCTAAGATATGGGGGGTAGAACGATAGTTTTGTTCAAGGCGAATAACCTCCGCCCCTGGGAAATCATGTTCAAATCTTAAAATATTGCCAATCTCAGCACCCCGCCAGCCATAGATTGATTGATCATCATCGCCCACACAACATAAATTGCTGGTGCCCTGAGCCAACAGCCGCAACCACAGATATTGGGCAACGTTGGTGTCTTGATATTCATCAACCAACAGGTATTGAAACTGTTCTTGGTAAGAACGCAACACGGCAGGTTCTTGTCTAAATAAGGTTAAGCAATGAAGCAGCAAATCACCAAAATCAACGGCATTTAAAACCAACAATCGTTCTTGGTATTCATGATAAAGGCCGCTGATCAGGTCAGGGCCGCTCCGCTTTACTTGTTCTGGTAGTAAGCCTTGGTCTTTCCAGCGGTTGATGATCGATAAAACCATGCGGGCTGGAGTTTGTTTTTCATCAATATTGTTTGCTTTTAACAGTTGTTTAATCAGACGAAGCTGATCATCGGTATCTAAGATCGTGAAATTGGGTTGTAAATTAACCAGTTCGGCGTGACGTCTTAAAATTCTAACCGACAGGGAATGAAACGTGCCCAACCACATGCCTTCTACGGGGCGTTGCAGCAGATGCGCCGTTCGTTCCCGCATTTCTTGGGCAGCCTTATTGGTAAAGGTAACCGCCAAAACTTGAGAGGGATAAGCTAGATTTGTGAGTAAAATATGGGCAAGTCGGGTTATTAAAACGCGTGTCTTACCTGTGCCCGCCCCTGCTAAAATAAGCAAAGGGCCTTGGGTTTTTAAAACCGCCTGTCGCTGATTTGCGTTCAGCGTTTCAAGATAGGCAGGCTGAATGGGGGTCTCTAGCATTGGCTGCTCCGCTGGCAAAGCCATAGTAAGTCCCCCATTGGGTTACAAACTTACGACTTTAATCCGAAATTCTGATAACGCTTACTGAACTTGCTAATTTGTCCGCCTGTGTCCATCAATTTATGTCCGCCGCCTGTCCAAGCTGGGTGAGATTTAGGGTCAATGTCTAAACGCATAGTGTCCCCTTCTTTGCCCCAAGTTGTGCGGGTTTCAAACGTGCTACCATCTGTCATAACGACGGTAATTTTGTGATAATCGGGGTGAATACCTTGCTTCATAACTTTTCCTATTTTGTCTTGATCAAAAAACAATCGACGTACCGCTATTTCTAACTTAAATCAGCCCAAAAAGGCAATGTTTTTCTGTTTTTCGAAAAATTTCTACCAAATCCAGAACTACATTTTTGAGTCTTTACCTATATTTTTTCATAAAGGCCTGGTGGAACGATGTGGCGGGATTTCCAGCAGCCACATAAGCCCCCTTTTCCAACTGATAACGGAGTTCTCTAGTGTTTTCAGCCCACCACTTCTTAGAGAATTCTATGTCCGCAGATCTGGACTTAACACAGCGTTGGCGAGTACGTGGAAAAAGTTCCGTATCTAAAGAATATTTTAGGGGACCGTAAGCGAATTCCAAAACACTCCCAAGCAGGTCGTCCGGCAACTTGCTAATAGGAGATCCCTGAGGGGCCTGGTAGGTGAATATGTTGTATATTAGGGATGCTGATACCTTGGTCAGCGTATTGTATACTAGGGATGCTTTTTCTATTTCAATTAACGATCTACGGCCATTTTGCAAATCATACATAAACTCCTTCCCTTGATATCCGAAGTGTCTCATAAAAAAACCCCATCTGCGGTTTTTTTCATGTGCAGAGATATCCTCTGATTTTGGGGCATGAAAACCAAGTCCTGCTACTATTGCCATGAATGTGTGTTCGAGCCGAAGACCTTCGCATTCCAGGAAGAATGTCAGGGGATCCGCTATTTTCCCATCACGTTTCATTTTTCGTTCGAAGTCACGCCATAGGTTTAGGGTTTCGCCATAAGTTTCACCAGTGGTTTTTAAAATGGCTTCACCACATCTCCCCGGGGCATTACCTACGTTTTTATGGAAGTAATCTGAAATAGCTTTCCCAATGTCAGTGAATAAATTGAGTGAGGCGTTGTTTCTTAACATTTTCCAAGTCTCTGCAATTTGTCGATCAAGAATATGACAGGTTCCATACGATGCAGGGTAAAGTAAGCGAGTGGCCAGCGGCCCCCCTGGCTCCATGAAAACGTCGGCGCTAGCAGCATCACCAGCTGAGGCTGCCGTTGCACCCAAAAGCCCGACAATAAACGCAAAGTTTCTGAATATATTCATCTTCGATTTTCCTTTTTAACTTATAAATAATAGAGCTACTGCGTAAGTCGAGATAGTTTGTTGCAAGAGAGTGACATGATCCCCATTTCCCCATTTTTGTTTAGGCTATAGCGAATCCATTTTTGAGATTGACGATT
>CAIVFQ010000019.1 GCA_903905285.1 uncultured Alphaproteobacteria bacterium | reverse complement strand
TTTTTTTTAAAAAAATAATAATTAACAATATATTTTATTTATATTTTTGCCAAAATAACCCCCCAGTTTTTCAATTCATAAAAACTTTCTATTGATTTTATTTTATCATTAACTATTAATGATTCTAATTCATTTTTTTTAAACAAATGATAATATCTATGTGCTATAATTTTTTTACTTATTCTATCTTTCCACGGTATCATTACATCTTGTGAAGTTAAATCACAATCTTCATAAAATGGTTCTTCATATGATGAAACTGTAATCAAAATTTTACCAGTTGGTTTTATAATTCTAATTAATTCATTAATAGCTTTTATGCGTAATTCTGACGTAGATAAATGATGAATAACCGCAATACAAATTATAATATCAAATGAATTATCTTCATATGGTAAATTTGTAACATCGGCTTCAATAACATCTAATGATTTTAATTTACATATTTTTACAAAATTATTACAAAAATCACACCCTTTAATATATTTATATCCATTACTAAATAAATATTGTAAATTTTTACCATTACCACATCCTGCTTCTAAAATATAAGATTCTTTTGAAACATCTTTGAAAAAATTTTCTACACATGCCCAAGTACAATATCTAGTTGAATCGAATTGTGTAGCAATTGTGTTATATGTATCTTTAACATATGTTTCTTCCATTAAATAACTATATATATAGTTTATTAATGAACTTACATATTGGAGCTGTTGAGTAATAACAAATTCAATTTTTTTAAAAAAATTGAATTATTATAATATCTATTAATTCCATATATTTTACATATCTTTTACATATATTTTACATATCTTTTACATATCTTTTACACGATTCATTGCAAAATGCCACCTAAAACGAAGCATTTGACTCCTGGTCAAATCGCATCACTTGTTCCGGTTATCACGCGGTGTAGTCGACGAGTACTACAGCGTGCAGTTGGAAGTCTTGATTTGGTCAAGACGCCTGTTGATGCAAGTGATGTGTTTTCAGCAGTATTTGCAAAGTCCAAGTGTTGTGTGGCACTGAAAAGGGACTCGAAGAAGGGCGACATGTTTGTGGTGTGTGACGATATTGTTGATCTTTTAACATGGATGATCAAGCTTGGAACTGACGGGCTTGAATGGTTCAAGAAGAATATCAAGATCATCGCGTGTTACGGATTCGAGTTCACAGTTGTTGAATCTGGAACAGTAACGACAATCAAGTACGATGGATTAGTCGTAGCGTTCAACGATTTGGCAAAGTTCGTACAATACAAACAAGTTACAGCTATCGTGCCTACGTCTGGGTGCGGTGAAGGATGTAGTGGTGGTGGCGGGTGCGGGTGTGGCTGTCGAGCAGTTGAAACCAGAATGACGGCCGGAGAGATGTTGCGTGGTTCAAAAGGTGTTGTATTTGTAGAGAAAGCAGACACCGATCCGAGTACGATCACCGGACTTCGAAATAGTTTAAAGGTTGTGCGAACCGAATGTTTATTTCTAAACTCGGCATTCGGAAAAGTATCGGCATTGATTAGTCCCAAAATTGATCAATTGCTTGATGAGTTTATGGTGTATTGCAGGAGACAAAATGAAAGTAAACGACCAGAGCTTAGTTACTTGAGAATCTACTGCTTAGTCGACCTGGCGAGTCGGTTAGATGTTCAATTCCGAGGAAAGCCATTTGGTATTGCGAATTTAATAGAGACATTGCCAGATGGTAATTTGCAATCAACAAGAATAATGCCCCGTAAATTGAGTTTCGACGAGTCATTTGTTGAAGAAACTTACGGAGCACAAAAAATCATTGACGAATACAATGGACTTTATATTCGGGTAAATAAATTTTACCACGAAGTAATCATCAAGATGGATCAATTGCGCGATGTCAACGGTGCAATTTGTCACATGATGAATGACACAGAATGGGAAGAAGAACGGGTACGACGTGTATTGGCGGCGGGTGTGAGACGACAAGAACGCGATGAGCATGAACGTCGACGAGTACAAGAACGGCACCGAATCCAGATTGAACGATCTATTGCGTTGAAAAATGCGTGGGTCGAGAATGCCCTTGAAGTGTCAATTGACGAATCTAGTGCATGTACAACAACATGTGTGTCGTGTCTTGAGACAAAAGCATGTTTCAAGACGTGTTCGTGTGTCGAATGTTCTGGATTTGCGTGTAGAGAATGTATCACTGAATTGTGGTATATCCCGAAGAGTGGCCGGATGCCGGTCTCATTGAACTGTCCGCTTTGCCGACGAGATGCTTCTCTAGATCACGTTGTTCGACTGATTCCAGCACTTGGTCCTGTTCTTGAAGCGTATACTGTCAAAAAGGCGGGTGTCGATATGGCATCAAACATTCCAGTAGCGTGTAGTGAGTGTTCTGGAGTTGTATTTGTTCCAAAGGATGACGAATGTCGTCCTGCGGGTGACGAAGACGAGATCGTTGTCACATGTAAGGAATGTCAAGACAAATTGCCAGTCGATATCAAGCATTGCGGTGCGTGCAAGTCACCACTTGTACGATTTGATGGGTGCGTGGTTGTCAAGTGTGTGATTTGCAAGAGATATTCGTGTGCTCTATGTAGTAACGAAATCAACGGACACGATCAAGTACATTGTCTTGACAATTTCTACGGATCAGTGTGTTCTGGAGTAAAATCTTCACCATTCACTGAATTGTTGCCAGGACAAATTATAACCCTCCATCAAAATTACAAGGAAAAGAGGGCTGAAAAGTATGAGGATCACGAATGGACAATTGATTACTTTCCAGATGGCAGATACGGCGTTCGTCTTCTTGTTGCACCAAAGACAAAGAAAGATACAATTGTATCATTTGATGATCAGCCAATCCATAAGGCGACAGTAGAAGAAATTATCGAAGTAATGAAGGATGAGCGAAATCATTGCACATATGATCGGGATCGGGCTGCACTAGATTATACGATTACCAATGCAAATGCCGGCTGTGGAAAGATTTACTGGCTTTTCTTCGGAAAATTGAAGATCAAGAAGTCAGATATTGTCGAAGCAGTTGAACGCACAAAAGGGACCGGTTTGGAGCGTGATGTCAGAATGCTGTACAGATCAATGATAGGTGCGATCAATGAACACAATGCCGATCGCAATGCTGAAAAGCGCCGAGCTCGTGGATACAACCGACGATAGTAGAGTACCTCCAGCCCCAAGTTTTAATCAAAGTTGGTCATCGGAGGATCAACCCATTGTCAATATTAGCTGGGAAGATTCTCAAGCATACTGTTTCTGGGCGGGTCTCAAGTTGCCCTCCGAAGCACAGTGGGAAAAGGCTGCCCGTGGCACGGATGGTAGAACCTATCCGTGGGGGGATAAATTTGATGTTGAAAATCTAAATTGTGCGATTACTAATTGGGAGGCATGTATAAGTATATTTATGGCAAAAGGTACTTGCGCTGTCACTGAGTTTTCCCAAGGACCGTACGAACTTTTTGATATGGCCGGGAATGTCTGGCAGTGGTGCAGAGATACCTACACATGGGACTTTTGGTCTGAAAGACCTATTGAAGAAATTGACCCAGTGAATTTAACTTCCAAAGGTAAATGTGTTCTTCGGGGTGGCTCGTGGGCAAACAGTAGGAGTCATAATTTTGATTCCTCCTTTAGGTATTTTAATAGGCGTAAAATGAAGCTGAATGAAATCGGTTTTAGATGTGTTATTGAACTATAATGGGCTTTTATCACTTTTTTAAGCGTAAATATTTTCAGGATTTCATGGAAAGCAACACATGTCCCATGACGTTTTCATAAGCTACTCAAAAGAGAATAAAGCCGTCGCCGATGCCACCTGCGCCGCCCTCGAAGCGCAGGGTGTCCGTTGCTGGATTGCTCCTCGAGATGTGCTGCCGGGTACCGACTTCTCCGAATCCATCGTTAACGCCATTGCCGATTGTAAGTTGATGGTGCTTGTGTTCTCAGCGGCTGCCATTGAATCGAAATATATCCGTCAGGAAGTCT
>CAIVFQ010000018.1 GCA_903905285.1 uncultured Alphaproteobacteria bacterium | reverse complement strand
TTTCACTCCATTTCCAAGCATCGGTTAGGATTTCTTCAATAGAACGGGTTGCTTCCCATCCCAAAATCTCTTGCGCTTTATCATAGCTGCTAACCAAAGCAGCAGGATCACCAGCACGCCTGTCCGCATACTCGAACGGCACTTTTACTGAAAATAATTTCTCTATGTGCTGAATCATTTCTAAATTCGTGGTGCCATGCCCACTGCCTAAATTAACAGATACCGTTGCTCCGTCTTTTTCTAAATATTCTAAGGCTTTCAAATGCGCATCGGCTAAATCAAGAATATGAATATAATCACGCAGGCACGTACCATCACGCGTTTCATAGTCATTACCAAAAACTTTCAACGGCGTTCCTTTTTGGGCTGCCTGAATCATCAACGGAATCAAATGGGTTTCAGGTTCGTGGGCTTCTCCCAGACCCACTTCAGGGGCAGCTCCGGCTGCATTAAAGTACCGCAGACTGACTGATCGAATACCATAGGCCCCACTGCAATCAGCCAGCATTTGCTCTATCATCAATTTGCTGTGACCATAAGGGTTAATAGGCTGGCGGGGATGTTTCTCATCAATCGGTGTGTAAACCGGATTACCATAAACAGCAGCCGTGCTAGAAAAAATCATGTAAGGCACACCACCCGCCTTCATAGCACCCAGCAGGTTAATCATGCCACTAACATTGTTCCTATAATATTTTAAAGGGTCTTTGACTGATTCCCCAACTTGAATAAAAGAAGCCAGATGCATCACAGCCAAAGGTTTATGAGTTTGAATGGCTGCATGAATGTCATCAGGATTTAAAAGATCACCTTTAACCAAAGGTCCATACTTTACAGCCCATTCATGACCCATTGAAAAATTATCAAAACAAACAGGGTTCCAGCCTTGCTGCTTCAAGTGATAGCAAACATGACTGCCAATATAACCTGCACCACCTGTTACTAAAATTGTGCGGTTTTGCATAATAGATTTAGACGACATTAGAATTTCTTTTCTTTCCATAAGTGCAGTACTGCGCCCCTAAAGGCAACCACGAAAGTAATTTATCAAGTTTTTGAAATACTGAATGCTTAAAAGGGGTGAAGAAAATAAAATCACTTTTACACCTAATAAGATTGGTTGTATTCAACAAATTCTCTACTTTTTTTGATCGCAATAAAACAGCATCTTTATCAAAGGGACACCGATTAACGGCCAGGCGGGTTAAAGGATTGTAAGGATTATGTTCAAAAATAAACACCCACCCCTCTGGCTTAACAACGCGGATCATTTCGTCAACAAAATGTTGCCATTGAGAAGGCGTCACATGATGCATGACGCAGATGGTCAAAGCTACATCAAAAGTATTATCGTCAAAGGGTAACGTATATCCATCGTAAAGAAGATATTGATTAGAAGGGTACTTACCTTGTGCTAGCTTGAGGCTTTCTGTGGAGACATCTACACCAGTAATTTGTCGTTGGTTTTTTTCAAGAAAAGAATGAATTTCGCCCGTTCCACAGCCAATATCCAATATTTTACAATCTTGTTTATTTTCTAAAAAAGAATTCAGAAAATTTGCTTTCCCTTGCGTAAAGAAATCGACTGTTAATCCCGAAAAATCGACAGATTGGTTGACAAGTTTTTTGTAGTTTTGGCTGTAAGGATCAAACTCAGCCTTTGGTTCTGTCATATGTATTTCCTCATCTAATTCAACAAAGGTGACCAAGTACAATCAGCCGAATCAGGGCTGGCTTTGATGGGGCGTTGATGGTTGCCAGTAAGATCAATCATCATAATCTGCCCTTTGCCTGATACTTTGCCCGACCCTCTGTTTTCAAGGGTGAAGATTAAATAACGTCCATTTGGCGCCCAATCAGGTGACTCTACCAAATAACCACTAGCAATTAAACGTTCTTCCGTACCATCAGGCTTCATCAGGCCAATATAAAATTGCCCCTTATGTTGCTTGGTAAAGGCAATCCAGTCTCCTCTTGGCGACCAAACCGGTTGTGAATATTTCCCCTCGCCAAAACTAATACGACGTAAATTCCCACCATTATTATCCATCACGTAAATTTGTTCCCCCCCCTCACGAACAATGTCAGAGGTAAATACGATACTCTTACCATCCGGTGATGGGCAGGGCGACGTATCAATAGAACGATGGGGAGTTAAAGGTGTTAACGTTTTCGTTGTTAAATTAAAATGATAGATCGCACTTTTTCCATCTTTAACCAAACTCATAAGCAGGCTTTTTGAGTCAGGCATAAAACGCGGTGCAAAGGTCATTTCCCCAAACCCTTTTAACAACTTCTCTAAACCACCCAAAGATGATTCCTTACCTGTCGATAAATCCATAATATGAACGTGGGCACTTTTATTAACATAGCCTAAATAAGCAACCATTTTTCCGTCAGGTGAATAACGTGGCATTAAGACCAAATCCTTACCATCGGTTAACGCCTCAACATTTTCACCATCATGGTCCATCCGCATCAAACGCTTTTTTATATTTTTGCCTCTGGCACCCATCGTTTCCACATAGACAAGCTGCGTGTTAAAAAAGCCCTTTTCATTCGTAATACGATTATAAATCGCATCAGCCACCATATGGGCTATTTTCCGCCATTTTAATCGATTCCCCTCCAAGCTTAAAGCCAACATTTGTTGACCAGTAATGACATCATAAAGACGGAAATCAATAATAATTTCATAACCGCCTCCCTCTCTTATGGTACCACACAACAAGAAACGCGCTTTAATCAATCGCCAATCATCGAAACGCGGCAGCAGCGTTGATAACGCTTCTTCAGTTTGAATAAATGCAGCATGACTAATGGCCTCAAACAACCCTGACCTCTCCAAATCGGCACTAACAACGCCTGAGATGGTTTCACCCAGCTTACTTAATCCCGTGTCAGCGCTATAAAAATTTGTAACCGCAATGGGGTCAGGGCGAACCTGCCCTTGCGTAATTTCAACTTTTAAAGCCTGACTTGGACTTAGGCACAGTAGGAAAAGCCCAAAAAAGACAACGATTCTAATTATTGAACGCACTTTAATACATATCCTTTGGGTTAAAGCTAAACTCTAAATTTTTCCATTGATCATATTTGCCTGGTGGTAAAGGCAAAGGGCTGCATTGGGGGTCTAACACGGCGCGCTTTGCGCTTTCTGCCGCCGTTCGAAAAGACCCATCACTTGCCATACGTGCCTTGTCAACGATGTCCGCTTTGACAACCGTTCCATCCTTACTAATTTCCATCTTAATATCAACAGCCATATCCTTAGCACCCTTAATACCTGCCGGAACCACCCAACATTTGCGCATATGCTGCCGTAACGCGTCAATCTCTGATGCGGTGACAGTATCGCCAATCGTTTGTGCCGGCGCACCATCGTCACCTTGTGATTCATCTGCATCTTTATCGACATCTTTTAATAAATCATCAAGGGCAGCTTTGGGCTGTTTTTTTGCCTTGGGATCACTTTTTTTATCTTTATCTGGCTTTGGCGCAACTTTATCTTTTTTCAGATTCACTTCAGCCTTATTATTTTTCTGCTCTTTAGGCTTAGCTTTTTTAACCTCTGGCTTTTCTTTTGGGGGCTTCTTAGGTTCTGGTTTTTTTTCTTCTTGTTTCTTTGGAGGCTCTTTTTTCTCTATAGGCTTTTTTTCTATAGGAACGCTTTTGGGCTTAACAGGCTCCTCAACAGCCTCAGGTTCTGGGGCTTTCTTTTCTTGTGGTTTTGGTTTCTCGACTTCTGGTGGCTTAGGTGGCACCTCAGGCTCTGGCTTCGTTTCAGGCTCAACAGCAGGCTTTGGTTTAGACGATTCAACCTTTTGCTGCGACGATAACTTAGGCGCAGCCGATTTTTCAGCTATGGTAACAAAATCAATCAAAAGAGGCTGTTGATCTTTCAATGTTTTTTGAAAGGGATCACTAATACCAAATCCAAAGATTAATAAAACCACTGCATGCAGGATTAAAGATGCAATGACAAACTTTCTCATTCTTGATCTCAGAGTTTAGAAGAAGGTTGGGTTTTTGGCTTTAAAGGCACAGGCACAGATCGGAAGAGCGTCGTGTAGGGAAAGAGTG
>CAIVFQ010000017.1 GCA_903905285.1 uncultured Alphaproteobacteria bacterium | reverse complement strand
TCGAAGAACAGTAACGGTATCAAGGTCCCTTCAAATGGTCGATATCACAATCGCCATCATCGCCGCCGTCCACGTCAATAAAACTCTAAAACTTAATGATGCTAACTTTAGTTAAATGTCTCACTTAAATTGAGGTGTACGTCTTGTCTATGCTTAAAAGCTCTGCCATTCTGATATTGCTTATTTTTATGTCGCCTGTTCTAAGGGTTTATGTCCTGCTTATGGTGCGGAGGGGGACAGAGGAGAACCACCCGCTAAAGACGCAGAAGCACTTTTGCCCAGCGCATCAGAGGCTCACTTACGCACACTTTTAAATGATTCTAGGTTGCCCTTTGATACTTTGGTCGCCCGGTATCTAGATTCCAAACCTTTTGGACTTGAAATTACAGGCCCTATGCGTGGACAAATCAAGGCCGTTCTTGATATGGAAAGCAGAAATCGGGATAAGATCATTTCTTACCATGGGTTGCCTTTCAGAATTGCTGTTGTAATGGATATTTTAAGCACCCTGCGCAGCGTGCTGTCTCAGCAGAAAAGTTTTTCCTACCGTTGGGATTCCGCCTTTTCAGAGATTGAAAGGGTGGAGGACTACTTTAATACGATTTATAGCAATGGAGGATGGGAAAAGCACAAAGATCAGGTCATTTGCGCTAACCTTGCCCTTTTTGGAAATCATGACGTTTCATCTGAATCGACGTTTGAATATTGGATAGCTAATAGGGGGGCAGGGACCTTTCCTTTTGAGGATATTTTTGGCCCAGTTTTGCAGGAAATGGGTTTGCCTGGGGGGTTATATCAAGACTATGAAGCGTTTGTCGCATGGGCTGAAAAAATACTGAATCCGAGCGGTCGTCTTTTACAGATATTTATAAACCCGCCTGATGCGGATCAGACAGGGTTTGTCTATTGGATTCTTAAGGGGGGGACATCTCATCCTAAAATGGCAATGCCTTTAGATCGGCCAAGCCCTAATGATGCGATCTCACCCTGCCAGACCTCAGCACTGATGCCGCTGCACAAGCATATGACCGTGATTTTATAGGCAGTCAGGGAGAAAAATATTTTGATAACCAAACAACACCTGTTGCGCAGACGTTTACGTTGTCCACAAATATGGCGGAGATTATGCATCTCTACCGCAGGTCACCTGAACGCTTGAACGACATGTTGAACGCCTATTATGCAGCGCATCTAATCTATTTTCAGCGAATGCGAGATAGCCTTTTAGGCAGGGAAAAGCCATTTGATCCTCAAGATCCCTATCGCATTTTTTACGAAAAGGGGATGTATTGTACAGGGGAACTTCTGCAATCTCTGCAGCAGCGTGTTGAAAAACATAGGGAAAGCATCAACAGTCTTCAGATGCGTCTTTTGATTAAACCTGAATTGGTTAATAATCCAGGGGTGATGACCATTCATCAACACTGGGCCGTCCCGCAAGATCCTTCCAGAGAAAGGCGTTATAAGCGGCGCCTTTATGAGATGGTCAGCAGACACGTGAATCTGTTGCTTCATCAGGCAAGAAGGGCTTCAAGAATTCCATTGGATGGTGGGAAATCATCAGGGCTGTTGGACGCAATGCATGATACGTCACGTAAGTCTCCTATGGGGCGATTAGATCTTGAGTTAAGGGTAAGACGCTCTGACAAAGATAATCAACATATTGCTCACTGGATTGAAAGGGACGATCTTGAGCCTTTCCAAGGGTATTTTGAACATCCCCTGAATGCTCCTTACCTTTTTCAACCTTTTTCTGTTCGTGACAGTCTGGACGTTGAATATCTTGATCTAGAGGCAGAACCAAAAAGACTGTTGCCCAAAGATGGAGAATTATCTTCTGTTCTGGATAGAGCTTTATCGCAGGATAACCCTGGTCGTATTGTACGCTATTTGATTGCGAAAATACCCAATAGCCGCTTTCTTCTCCCTTCGCAAAAGATGAGAATGGTTGGGACAATTGCCCTTCATAAGGCAGCAGATTCTGAGATGATGGGTATGCTTACTAAAGAAGTTAGGTCCTTTCTTTTTAAGGAATATGAACGAGATGATCCTGCTCATTATTCATCATTATTCGTTGACGATTTTACAAGCCGTGTTTTTTCAGCCTGCATGCTCAAGAAAAAGCCCAATGGAGATGCGCTAACAGCGGTAGAAAGCGATCAACTTTGGTTGTTCTATATCAGGTGTTCGCCTGATGCCTATAAAAGAAATGCTATGCTTTCGAGGGCTATGAGTATGCTTTCTCAACCGGCGATCGAAAAGTCGTGGGACAAATTGAAAAAGGATGTCTCGATAAATAATTATATATTTAAATCCTTGATCAATGATTTTTCTCATGGCGGAAATTTGGGTGCTGTTTTTGATGATCTTCAATGGCGTTTTAATCGGTTAGTGGAACTTGTAAACGGCGATTCTGATGCCAAGAAAACTTTGGATATAGAATTTGTTAAAAGAATTACAGGCGCGGCTATTGAAAAACTTCCAGACCTCACGCCGGCACAAAAAGGTCAACTGGCCGCGATTATGGAAAAGTTGGTACCCTAAGTAAAATTTTAAATTTCATTTGTCGTTTGATTGTGCGAATCACAAAGTCCCTTGCAATCATTCAGCACGAACACGCGCAATTGGCTGGCTAGGTTACGGCCCAAAGACGCCTCTTTTTGTCGGTCGATGGTGGCAATTAAAGCTGATAAAGAAAGTTGCCGCCGGGTCGCAATATTTTCTAAAGCTTTCCAGAATTCCGGTTCCAGGGCGACGCTGGTGGCGTGGCCGGCTATTTTTAACGATCGTTTTTGCATCACTATTGCTGTATAAAAAGCTTATGGAGAAAAGCGCGATTTTGCATTTATTAGAATGGCACCAAAACAACGGTATCAATTCCGTGTTGCGTGATCAACCCCGCAATCGCCTTGCCAATGATTTTGCTAACAATCTTGAAAGGTTAGAAAATCCAGAAAGCCCAGCGAAGATGACACCCCAACCAATTTTAAGTACCTCAGCATCCCATGATCATCCCGCCCTAGCGTGCCAAACTTTAGAGCAGTTAAAACAGGTGATGCTTGCTTTTGAGGGGTGCGATTTAAAACAATCAGCGATGAATTTGGTGTTTTCAGATGGCAATCCCAAAGGCCCGGTGATGCTAGTTGGTGAAGCCCCTGGCGCGGACGAGGATCGTCAAGGTCTGCCGTTTGTGGGTCAAAGTGGTCAGTTGCTAGATAAAGTTTTAAAAACCGTAGGGCTTGATCGTACCAATACCTATATCAGCAATATCATTCCCTGGCGTCCGCCTGGAAATCGCCCCCCAACGACCCAAGAAATTGCCATGTGCCAACCATTCATTCAAAGACACATTGAACTGGTGCGACCAAAAATTCTTGTCTTTCTGGGTGGTGTGGCGGCAAAAACTCTTTTGAATAGTAATGAAGGCATCATGCGCCTTCGCGGTATTTGGCGTGACTATGTGACCCACGATGGGTCGGCAATAAAGGCCCTGGCTACTTTCCACCCTGCTTATTTATTACGATCCCCTGGCCAAAAAGCCTTAATGTGGCAAGATTTTTTGAAAGTTGAAAAGGCGCTACAAGAGGCCGAGCATAGATTATAAATTTCAAATTGAAAATCCGCCAATTTTCCACTGGATTGCCCTTTCCCTAATAAGATAGAGGTAGCTGACCGGTATTCTTACACATGAGAAAACAACTGATGGCTGTTCTAACCCGTGAGCAGAAAGGGGCGATTGGGCTTCTTCAAATTGGCACTTTCTTAGAATATTTCGACCTTATGCTTTACGTGCATATGGCAGTTTTGCTGAATGAACTCTTTTTTCCAAAAACTGATCCTCATACTGCGGCTCTGTTAGCGGCGTTTGCTTTTTGTTCTACCTATTTGCTTAGGCCTTTTGGGGCCCTCATCTTCGGGTATATTGGTGATAATATTGGCCGCAAGGCGACGGTTATTATAACCACCATGATGATGGCAATCTCCTGCGTTGTCATGGCCAACTTACCAACGTATGAGCAGATTGGTATCTCTGCAGCTTATATTGTTACTATTTGCCGTATTATGCAGGGTTTTTCATCTATGGGCGAAATTATGGGGGCCCAAGTCTACATAACGGAAATTACCAATCCTCCTGAACAATATGCTGCTGTTTCTTTGCCTGTTCTTTCTTCTGCGCTAGGGGGGGTGGCTGCCCTTGGTCTTGCCTCACTGGTTACCCATCTTTCTATGAACTGGCGTATGGGATTTTGGATTGGCGCTACTATTGCCATGGTTGGATCTCTCGCCCGAACAACCCTTCGAGAAACACCAGAATTTGTGGATATGAAAAGAAAAAAGCAAAAAATAATTGAACAGAAGTATAAAGATAAAAGGACAAGAAAAGAGCTTTTAGAAAAAGCAGAGAAGACAATTGATAGTACGAAAATCCCTCTAAGAAATTTTATTGCTACCTGTTTCATAGAATGCTCCCACCCCTTCATCTTTTACCTATCCTTTATATATTTTAACTCTCACCTCAAGTCTCTTGGGTATTCTTCTTCTGACATTGTTCTTCATAATTTTTTTCTTTCCTTTCTTTACCCTTTATGTATCTCAATATAGTATTTTTCTATTAGGTTAATAGACAAGTTTCAGATTGTGTGATAGTCAGGTGGATATGGCAAGAGCATATACGTTAGACCTACGGAAAAAGGTTATGTCTTTTGTTTCCCGAGGTGGGAG